>CAZNQK010000004.1:36121-76063 GCA_964575165.1 uncultured Aquihabitans sp.
CACTCCGAACTCGGGTCGCCTGACTCCCGCATACGGCGCGAAACGACCCGAGTTCCCCCACCACTCCGAACTCGGGTCGCCTGACTCCCGCATACGGCGCGAAACGACCCGAGTTCGGGGTCATCCAGCTCGTTGCAGATCGCGCAGATCCCGCCAACCGATCAGATGGACCCCCGATTCCTCGATCATCGACCGGATCTCCGCATCGACCGTCAACAGGTGATGATCATCGACGCGGGTCTCCCAGTCCCCGGCGATGGCCCGGAGCTCCGAGCTGTCGGCCGAGGGGTGGGCGAAGATCTCGGTGACGCCCGGCCGGAGATCGCCGAGCATCCTCTCGAACGCCGGCCGGACGCCAGGCCCCGCCGAGAACACCAGGTGGTCCGGAGCGATGACGCCCTCCCGCTCTGTCAGCTCACGATGAGGGAAACCCGTCAGCCGCTCGGTCGATCTTCCCGACAGCCGCAACGGCAGTCCGAACTCGACCGCGAGGTCGAGGTAGATGTCGAAGAACTCCGGTCGCAGCTGCAGCGTTCCCATATGGGAGTCGAGGTGGGTGACGTCAAACCCCCAGAGGATCGCCCGTTCGACCTGAGCCCGCAGCTCACGACGGGTCTCGTCGAGGTCCGCGTGGTCCCACACGTCGGCGACCGTGCGCGGGAACCCACCGTCACCGTCGAGCAGCGACGGAGCGTGGGTGATGGGTCCCCAGCGGTACAGCTCCCACTCGGCGTTGAGGGTCAGGTGCACGCCGACGTCCTCTCCGCGATAGCGGGCGGCAGCATCCCGCGCCCACGGGCACGGCACCATCAGGGTCGCGGACGTGGCCAGGCCCTCACGGAGACAGTGGTACACCGCCTCGTTGCCCGAGTGGCACATCCCGAGGTCATCGCAGTTGATGATGACGAGCGAATCCTCCGCCGAGTAGCCGAGGCGTTCGGCCAGCGACGATTCCGAGATCGACGATCCCATCAGGCTGCAGCAGAGCCCCGGCCAGGGATGCCGGCGAACAGGTCCGACTCGGGGATGTCGCTCTCGACCAACGACCGGGCCAGGACGTAGTCATCGAAGGGGTGCACGTCGCGCGCCACGTCGGTCGGCAGACCGAACCAGAACGGAGAGGTCGGGTCGATCTGCGTCGCATGGGAGAGCAACGCCTTCTCCCGCACGGCGTAGTAATCGCCGATCTCCACCCGGGTCGTGATCCTGGAGTCGGAGTCGTTGTCCTTCCAACGCTCACGCCACGAGTCATCGAACGGGGACTCCAGACCCAGCTCCAGGAACTTCTCGTGCAGGGCGACCATCCGAGTGACCGACCACGTCGTGTAGTAGAGCTTCAACGGTTGCCACGGGTCGCCCGCGTCCGGGTACCACGCCCGGTCGGCCGCACGGTCGAACGCCGGGATAGTGATGTCGTGGACGCGCAGGTGGTCGGGATGCGCGTAGTGCGACTGGTCCTCAGGGTAGGTGACGACCACCTGCGGACGGTCACGTCGGATGATCGCCACCAGCCGACCGATCGCCTCGTCGAGCGGGGCGTTCCATAAGTTGTCGGACCGTGCGTTGTCGGGCGAGTCGGGCATCCCCGAGTCGTGGTAGCCGAGCAAGTCGACGTGCTCGTAGCCGATGACGTCGGCCGCCGCCGCCAGCTCCTCACGGCGCACCTCCGCGAGGTTGTCGCGAACCTCCGGACGGTCCATCACCGGGTTGAGGATGTCACCTGCCTCGCCGCCGGTGCAGCACACGAGCGTCGAGAGGATGCCCTGGTCACGGTAGAGGGCGACGGTGGAAGCTCCCTTGGACGACTCGTCGTCGGGGTGTGCGTGGACGGTGAGCAGTCGGAGAGATTCGGTCACCCGACCCACGCTACCGGCGGCACGCGACCTCCGACCCGCCGGCGTCGCCAGGGCAGAGGGCCGGACCGGGACCGATCCGCCGACACCTACGAGAGCGATGAGACCGCCGGCAAGGAGCGTCCAGCCCCAGATGGGTCACTCCCCACTTGCTTTGTTCCCGTTTCGTGGCCGATTCCGGCCACGAAACGGGAACAGAGCAGGTAGGGGCAAGGGCTCTCGGTCAGACGCGGAGGGGTTGGAGGTCGATCTGGCCGGTCGGATCGTCCTCGTCCTCGACGACGCGCCAGCCGCAAAGCTCCGCCAGACGATCACGGCCTTCGTGCGGGCCCGTGGCTATCAGCTCGTCACCGGCGCCGAGTCGCACCCAGCCACGCGGTTGGTACAGGTACCGGTTGTCCCGTCGGATGGCCAATACCCAGAACCCCGGTTCGATGTCGAGCTGGAGCTCGGCGAGCGTCCGCCGCTCGACCATCGAGCCCGGACCGACCGGAACCCTCGTCGCCACCACATCGGCCTCTCCGAGCGCGATGTTCACGATCGGGTGCACCTCGGCCTCCTCGGTGATCAGCCACACCATCTGCGCCGCCTGGTTGCCGATCTCCTCGGCCGCACCTGCGAGTTGGAGGAGACCACGCAACGGAGACGGGTCGACGTCGTGCTTCGCTGCTCGCAGCACCCACAGGTGCAGGTGGTCCTTCATCTCGTCGAGGCGCTCTGCCAGGTGGTTGACCTCTGACGCCAGGCCGGTGTCACGCAGCGCCAGGGCCGAGTAGGCCAGACCCACGGCGGCCTCGGACACGTCCTTCATCTCGACCAGCACGTCCACAGCCCGGTCGAGATCCGTCAACGCGACCGATTCCGGAACCTCGGGGGGCTCCCATGTCGGCGCGGCGGCGAGCTCGTGCAACCGGGTGATGCCGGCCGGCGAACCCCGGAGGAACAGCACGTCACCGGGCATGATGACGACGTCGCCGTCCACCTCCTCGATCATCCATGAGCGCCCGCGTCGGATCGCCACCACACGCATACCGCACTGGACCGGGATCTCGAGGTCCTTGAGCGGCCGGTGCGCCATGTGGGAGCCCTCGCGGATCCACACGCGGTGCGAGACCTCATCCGCGTTGGACAGGTCCGCTATCAGCTCGTTCGGGAGCCCCAGACGGTGGGTGACGATACGGGAGATCCCCGTGGCGGCGTTGCCGATGCCCTCGATCGCGGAGACCACCTGCAACACCGATGCCATGCCCTCGGCCTCGGCCGGACGCCGCACCGCCAAGGTGCACACGGCCCGCATCTCCTGCACGAGCTCGTTGAGCTGCTCCTCGAGATCGCCGAGCTCGTCAGCCATGCCGGGATCGTTGAAGTACACGGCCGCGTAGGCCAGGTCGACCATGACCTCCGAGGTGTCCTTGGCCTCGGCGAGCATGGTCCGGAGACTCCGTGGTCGGTCGTCCATATGTGGAACGTCAGGATAGGCCGGGCGGCGAACGACGGGGGCCGGGATGCACCACGGGCGATGGAGCGACCGATCGATCCGCGACCCTGGCCGGTGTCACATGAGCACGGCGAGCTGTCGCACGTCCGCCAGCAGCCGACCCGAGGCGTCCCACACGGAGCCGTGCTCCACGAGGTAGCCGTCGCGTGCGACCGGGCTGGCGAACGTGACGAAGCACCACGCCGAGTCGACACCGGAGAGAACCGGAGCCGGGCGCCCCCGGAAGTGCACCGTCAGGTCGACGGTCGGAACCGCCAGCTGCTCGGCCGAGCGGCTGAACACCGGCGGCATCCACGCATCCGACATCGCGACGAGCACGATCTCATCGATCGGCGGCGAATCCTTCAGCCGCAGCCACCCTCCGGTCTCGGCGGTGGAACCGGGCTCCCCTGCGAACGGCACCGATCCGAAACCCCAACGCATGTCGTAACGGGACCGCATGGGGATGTCCCGTTCCGGGTCGATCGGTCGGGCCGGGATCTCGGACCAGAGCGGCACGGCGGAACCGTCAGGACCGCTCGGCAGTCCGTCGGTCTCGTCGAAGCTGACGGCACCGTCGCGTGGGACACCCAACGCGACCAGGGCGAGCACCAGGAGTCGGCCGTCCTGGATCAGGCGAACCGAGACGTTGGACACGGTCCGACCCGTGCGCTCGACGGTGACCTCGAGCTCGACCGGACCCTCGACAGGCGGACGCAGGTAGTGGAACGTCGCCGAGATCGGACGGCGAGAGGGGTCCGCCACCTCCACCACCGCCGCCCGCAACAGGAGGGCCGCCACGTATCCGCCGTTCGGACCCATGACGATCCACCACGCTGTCGAGATCGTCGCCGAATAGCGACCGTCACCGAGAGGAGTCACCGCCGTGTCCCGCTCGAAGGAGGTCGAACCGTCCAGGACCGGTCCGCCCTCCCCGGTTCCGGTCATCGTGCGAACTCCCAGCGTCCACCGTCTCGGGCGGTCTTGAGGATCCGGCGGGCGACGGTGTGGATGTGCACCTCATCGGGGCCGTCGTAGATCCGTCCGAAGCGGGCCGCGCGGTACATGAAGCTGAGCGGCGTGTCATCGGTGAGCCCCGCCGCACCGTAGGCCTGGATGGCCCTGTCGATGACGTCGTGCAGCATCCGGGCTCCGACGACCTTGATCGCTCCGATCTCGACCCGGGCCTGCTCGCCCCGATCGATCGCCGCAGCGGCGTGCAGCGTCAGCAGGCGACACGACTGGATCTGCGCGTACGACTCGAACACGTGCGACTGCATGAGCTGCTTGGCCGCCAGCGGCTCCCCGAACGCGACCCGCGAGTTCAACCTGTCGCACAGGAGCTCGAACGCCCGCTGGGCCTGCCCGAGCCAGCGCATGCAGTGGAAGATCCGGCCCGGGCCGAGCCGCTCCTGCGCGATCACGAACCCGTGGCCGCGCGGGCCGAGCAGGTTCGACGCAGGGACCCTCACGTCGGTGAGGCGGACCTCGCAGTGCCCGCCACGTATGCCGAGAAGCGGCGTCTCCCGAACGATCTCGTAGCCGGGAGTGTCGGTCGGGACGATGATCATGGAGTACGCCAGGTACGGCGAGACGTCGTCGTCCTCGGTGCGGCACATGACCGTGGTGTAGGCAGCGCGGTTCGCTCCGGTGGTGAACCACTTGTGACCGTTCAGCACCCACTCGTCACCTTCGAGCACCGCGCTGGTGCGCAGCTGGGTCGGATCCGAGCTCGCCACCTCGGGCTCGGTCATGGCGAAGCTCGGCGACACCTCCGACGCCACGAGCCTCTGGAGGTAGAGGTCCCGCCACTCTGGCGATGCGTACCTGTCGAGCATGATCGAGTCCTGGAGCGTGTAGGTGCCGAGGGCGATCTGGCCGAACTCGCTGCGACCCTGGACCTCGTTGACGTACACGTAGTCCATGAACGGCAGGCCGCCGCCACCCAGCTCACGGGGATGGCCGAGGGCCCACAACCCGGAGGCCTTGGCCTCCGCCTGCATCTCGCGGATCAGATCCCACGCCTCGTCGCCGCCTTCGTGCAGCGCTGGTTCTGCCGGCTCGACCCGCTCGCGCATGAAGGCCTCGACCTCGTCGCGCACACCCCTGACGTGCTCCGGAACCGAGAAGTCCATGGTCCGCCCCCTTTCGTCGGCGGCGCCATCGTGGTCCGTCCACGAGGGTCGCGTCGACACGGCGGCCGCGGCCCGTCGATCGTTCATGTCACCCTGACGCTGACACGTTCACCCCCTGGGCGCCGGGTACCGTGGACGCGCCGATCCGAACGGGTCGGTGGTGGCGGCGCGGACGTGTCGCCGATGCATCGAGAGGCTGCCATGTCACGCAACCCGATCCTGACCGACAAGGCCTTCGGGCTCGACGACCAGAGCGGCCAGCGTCCGTTGTCCCCCGCCGAGGAGTGGCAGCGGGCCCAAGGCATGCAGGGCACGACCACCGGCGCGACGACAGCTCCTCCGTCCCCCGGGATCCCGGGAGCCCCGCCGGCGCCGGGCGGGCTCGGTGGCCCTGACTTCGGCACCACCACCCAGTCCGGTGGGGCCGACGCGGCCCTCCAGTTCGGCGGTCGGGGGACGGGAATCCCGACCGCGACCGACGGCAAGGTCATGACGCTGGGCGGGGTGGCCGCAGCGACCCTGGTGTTCTTCGCCTTCCTGTTCGCCGCCGCCGCCTACGGGTGGAGCACGGTCACGGTCGTCGCCGACCCGCTGGGACGCGTCGATCAGAACGGCAACGCCGTGTACTCCGCGACGATGCAGAAGCCGTGGCTGTTGTTCGTGGCCATGCTCGTCGGCCTCGGACTCGCCTTCCTCACAGCGTTCAAGCCCCGACTCGCCAAGTTCACCGGCATCGCCTACTCGCTCTGCCAGGGCTACGTGCTCGGCGCCATCTCCGCCTACTACGGCTCCCAGTTCCCGGGCATCGTCGCGCAGGCCATCCTCGCCACCCTCGGCGTGTTCGTGATGATGCTCGCCCTGTACGGGCTGCGGATCCTGCGTGCAACCCCCAAGTTCGTGAAGGGCGTCATCGCTGCCACGTTCGGGATCATGGTCGTCTACGGCGTCATGATGATCGCCAGCATCTTCGGGGTCGGCGAGAGCTTCTGGACCAGCGGCTCACCGCTCGGCATCGTCATCAGCCTCGTGGTCGTGACCGTCGCTGCGCTGAACCTGATCCTCGACTTCGACTTCATCGAACGGGGCCAGCAGATGGGACTGCCGCGCTACATGGACTGGTACGCCGCGTTCGGGCTTCTCGTCACGCTGATCTGGCTGTACCTCGAGATGTTGCGACTGCTCGCCCGCCTCCGCCAGTGACCTGACCTCCCCCACTTCCTCGTCCGGGCGAGCTCAGCTGCCGTTGGTGCTCCAGTGCCACGGCTCAGACGGCAGGTTGCGGAACCCGAAGCGTGCAGCGTTGGCCGCCAGCCACACGAACGCCGGATCGGACCGTGACGTGATGAGGCGTCCCGACGACTGGAGGTCCATCGCGAGACCACGCTCGTGCATCGAGGTTCCCGGACGGGCCGTCGGAGGGGTGCACTGCGACGCGGGCATCTGGTAGATGGCATAGGTCGACGTGCCGCAGTGAGCCGTGCGCAGCGCGATCTGTGAGGCCGGGTCGCGGAACCCTCCGCCGCTGAGGCTGATGCCGGCCGAGCGCGCAGCGGCGACCAGGGCGCTGACCTGGCCGGCGATCGACGTGTGCACCCAGATCCCGCCGGCCTTGGTGACGTCGGACCACGTGACGAGTCCAGGGACGGTGGCCGGCGGCCCGGTCGGCGGAGCGGTCACGGGAGGAGCTGTGGTCGGCGTCGGCCGTGGTGCAGTCGTCGCCGTCGGGACGGTCGGGACAGGTGCCGGTGATCCGCTGACCGACGACGACATCGTCGGTGGCCGCCCACCGCCTCCCGGCGTCGGCGCAGCGCCAGACGATGCCGGACCGCTGGTGCGCAGCGACACCTCCTGGGCGGTGATCAGGTCGGCTACGCCGGCATCGACGTTCTTCAGCGCCGCTGCCTCGGCCAGCTTGGCGTCGAGTCGGTCGTCGAGCTGAGATGCGAGTCTCGACTGCTGCGATCGGACGGACCGCAACTCCTCGAGATGGATCCTTGCAGCGTCGACCTCGGCGTGAGCCGCTCTCAGCGCCTCGTCGGCCGCCGCCCCCTCCGAGTCGGCAACCGTCCGGGCCGCCGTCATCGTGTCGACCACCTGCCGTCGTTGCTGAGCGACGATCTTCAACACGTCCGTGGCGTACGCAGCGTCACGGGTCTCGGAGATCGCGAGAGTGCTGAGCGCGTCCTGAGAGGGCGGGCGGACGAACGCCTCCACCGCGTAGGAGCGGACGTCGTCGGCAGCCTCGTCCGCTCGTTGCTGAGCCTCCTGGGCCTTCGCACCGGCAACCATCGCCGCAGCGTTGGCGGAGTCGACCTTCGTCTGTGCGGCCGACGCTGCCTGCTCGGCTGCCCGGATGCGGGCGTCCAGTCCCTCGACCCGGGCCAGGACCTCGTCCCGGCTGGCCTCCAGGACATCGACTTCGGCACCGCCTCCCGGAGTGGACGTGGGTGTGGCGACGGGAGACTCCACCGGGCTCGTCACCGCCGGTCTCGGATCGGGTGCGGGCTGGGTCTGAGCTCCGGCGGATCCGGCCACAGACGGGGCAACCGCTAGGACCGCGAAGGTCGCTGCGATCGCTGCCCCGACCCTGGCCGTCGTCTTCCGTCCGATCCACACGGAATGGTCAACGACGTGTCGGGACCCCGCGTTGACACGATCCTCCGACGGGCGCGGGACATCCGATCGCAAACGGGCCATGTACTCCCATCGGCACCCCGATCCGACGGGTTGAAGATCCGGCGCGGGTGGATCGTCACACCCCCACCTTCCAGGCAGGACCGGATCCAGCGGACCGACCTCAGCCGCCCAGGATGTTGCCGAGCATCCCTCCACCCGAGGCCTGCTGCTGCGTCTGCGCTCCGCCCTGCATCACGCTCTCGGACGGCTGGATCATCACGTAGCCCTGGCCGCCGAAGGCCATCTGCACGAGCTCACCCGTGCCACCCCGAAGCATCGACTTCAGACCACCTGTGTCGACCCGGACGTCCATCGACACGCCGGAGGTCCACAGCACGACCGCCTCGGCATCCGCGTACGTCGGAGCCCCAGCGACGTCGAGGCACACCGGATCGCCCTTCGTCGTTACGGCCACATAGCCGGTGCCTCGGAGGCTCACGTTGAACATGCCGCCCGCCATCATCGACGCGCGTCCGGCGTTGACCCGGTGGATGTCCCACTCGATCGACGACGAGAACGCCAGCACGTTGTTGCCGTTCACCGAGACCATGTCGTTCTCGAGGTAGAAGAGCTGGATCTCAGAGGCCAGGTCGGCGACGAACAGCTCGCCCGTGCCCTCGGCGACCATCATGTTGACACCTTCGCCCGTGAGCTTGGACTTGAGCATCTTGTTCAGGCCACCGGAACCGGTGTTGGTGAAGCGGACGTCGCCCTGGTAGGCGACCATCGAGCCGAGCTTCGTGTTGACCGGCCCGTACTGCATCTGGATCTTCAGCATCTTCTTGTTCTGGAGCGTGAACGGATCCTGACCGGCGGTCTCCGCGTACTCCTGGAAGAGCGAACCGTGGATGGGCATGTGGGACTCCTTGGGCGACGTGGGTGGTGTCGACTTCTCCCCGGCCGCCACGGTAGCGGCGTCGACGCCCAGATCGCGTTCTGTGTGCATCTCACGTCGTCGGACGACGTGAGATGCACACAGAACGCAGATGGTGGGTGGGTCAACGGAAGTCGCGGGACCTGGTGCCGATGGCCACCCGCAACGGCGACACGTGGTGGGCGACGACGTTGACCACGCCATCGGGGCTTCGTTCGAGCTTGCCTCGGACCTCCAGCGCCGGGGCACTCCGCAGCACGGTCCGGAACCGTGTCCAGCAGCCGATCGAGCACACCACGTTGACGAGGCCGGTCTCGTCCTCGAGGTTGAGGAACGTCACGCCCGACGCCGTGGCCGGACGCTGACGATGGGTCACCACGCCGGCGACGCGCACGATCGTGCCGTCGACCTCATCGCGCAGGGACGTCGCCGTCAGCACGCCGCGACAGTCGAGGTCCTCACGCAGGAACCGGGTCGGGTGCCCTCCGGGAGCGACCCCCGTCGACCACAGGTCAGCAACCGACTCCTCCCACTCATCCATGCCCGGCAGGCGGGGCGCCTCCATACCCACAGCGGTTCCGGGGAGGCGGTCGGCCCCCGCCAGCGCTGCCGCGCCCGCTGTCCAGATGGCACGGCGGCGATCGAGCGACCTGCCGTCGACATCTGCAAAGCAGCCGAACGCCCCGGCGGTGGCAAGCGCCTCCATCTGCTTGCTGCTCAGGTCCACCCTCCTGGCCAGGTCACCGACGTCGACGTAGGGACGACCGGCTGCGATCTCCGAGGCCAGGTCGGACCCGATACCCCTCACCGACGAGATGCCCAACCGCACCGCCGGACCCCCCGAACCCGTCGAACCCCCCGATATCCCGAACTCGGGTCGTCTCGCTCCCACATGCGGCGTGAGACGACCCGAGTTCGGGGTTTCTCCTTCGAGGGTGGCGTCGGCTCCGGAAGCGTTCAGGTCGGGGGTGCGGACCTCGACGCCGTGGCGGATCGCGTCCTGGGTCAGCGACTGCGGCGAGTAGAACCCCATCGGCTGGGCGTTCAACAGGGCCGCGCAGAAGGCGGCCGGGTAGTGGTACTTAAGCCACGATGACGCGTACACCAGGTAGGCGAAGCTCACCGAGTGCGACTCGGGGAAGCCGTAGTTGGCGAACGCTGCCAGCTTCTCCCACACCGCCACTGCCACCTCCCCCGTGATCCCGTTGGCGGCCAGGCCGTCGAAGAAGCGCTCGCGCAGCTGCGCCATCCGACGTTCGGACCGCTTGGACGCCATCGCCTGGCGGAGCTGGTCGGCCTCGGCGGCACTGAAGCCTGCCGCGTCGATCGCCATCTGCATGAGCTGCTCCTGGAACAGCGGCACGCCCAGGGTCTTGGTGAGCGACGGCTCGAGCAACGGGTGCAGGAACGTGACGGGCTCCTCGCCCTTGCGACGCCGTATGTACGGGTGCACAGACCCGCCCTGGATCGGGCCGGGGCGGATTAGCGCCACCTCGACCACCAGGTCGTAGAAGCACCGTGGCCGCAGGCGGGGCAACGTCGCCATCTGGGCTCTGGACTCCACCTGGAACACCCCGACCGAGTCGGCCTCGCACAACATGTCGTAGACCGCGTCCTCCTGGGGGAGCTCGGCCAGGTCGACGGTGACGCCGTGGTGGTCCCGCACCATGTCGATGCAGCCGTGCAGGGCGCTGAGCATGCCGAGGCCCAACAGGTCGAACTTCACGAGCCCCGCCGCAGCGCAGTCGTCCTTGTCCCACTGCAGCACCGAACGGTCCTCCATGCGGGCCCACTCGGTGGGGCACACCTCTGTGACCGGTCGGTCGCAGATGACCATCCCACCCGAGTGGATGCCGAGGTGTCGGGGAAGGTCCTGGAACCGCTCGGCGAGCGCCAGCACGGTGCCGGGGATCGCGTCCGAGTCGGGAACGGAAACCGCTCCTCCGCCGCTCCTGTCGCCTCCCGCATCCGCAGCCGGGATCCCGGACCAGCGGTCGAGCTGCTTGGACCACGCGTCCTGCTGTCCGGGAGCGAAGCCCAACGCCCTGGCCGCGTCGCGCACCGCTGACCGGGCCCGGTAGGTGATCACGTTGGCGACCTGTGCGGCGTGGGACCGGCCGTAGCGGCCGTACACGTACTGGATGACCTCTTCCCGACGGCCGGACTCGATGTCGAGGTCGATGTCGGGCGGGCCGTCACGCTCCGGCGACAGGAAGCGCTCGAAGAGCAGTCCGAGGCGCACCGCGTCGGCCTTCGTGATGCCCAGGGAGTAGCAGACCGCCGAGTTCGCAGCCGACCCCCGGCCCTGGCAGAGGATGTCGGACCGACGGCAGAACTCGACGATGTCCCACACGATCAGGAAGTAGCCCGGGAAGCCGAGCGCCTCGATCAGATCGAGCTCACGATCCACCTGTGCCCAGGCTCCGGTCACGGTCTCGGCGTGGCGCGGACCGTAGCGTCGGGTCGCCCCCTCCTCGGCGAGACGACGCAGGAACCGGGCCTCGGTCATCGGAGCGTCGGAGCTGCGATCGGGGTGATCGTCGGGATCCGGCGGGCACGGGTACGGCGGCAGGTTCGGGGCGACCAGCCGGAGGTCGAACGCGCAGCTCCGACCGAGATCCGCCGCCGCAGCCACCACGCCGGGGTAGCGGGCGAAGCGCCGGGCCTGCTCCGCTCCCGAGCGCAGATGGGCCTGGCCGGCGGCGGGCAGCCAGGCGTCGATGTCGTCGAGGCTGCGCCGGGCACGCACCGCGGCCAGCGCCGCAGCGAGGTCGCGATCGGTCGGGCTGGCGTGGTGCACGTTGTTCGTCGCCACCGGCTGCACACCGGCACGCACCGCCAGCTCTGCGAGAGCGTCGTTGCGGGCCGAGTCGAGCGGGTTTCCGTGGTCCCACAGCTCGACGAAGGTGTGCTCGACGCCGAACGCCGCCACCAGGCTGCGCAGCTCCCGCTCGGCAGCTCCGGGGCCGTCGGCCACGAGTGCCGCGGGCACAGTGCCCTTGCGGCACCCGGTGAGGACCGCCCAGTGGCCACGCGCCCGACCCGAGGCCGCCTCGGCCACATCCGCGAACGACACCTGCGGGCGATCCTTCTCCCCCGCCATCTGCGCCCGGGAGATCAGCGACGCCAGGCGGGCGTAGCCGACCGGGTCACGGGCCAGGAGGAGCAGGTGCCGGCCGGCCGGGTCCGCCGGACCGGAACGGGCTTCGGGTGCGTTGATGGAGAGCTCGGCGCCGAACACCGTCGGCAGGCCCAGCGCCCGGGCGGCCTGCGAGAAGCGGACCACGCCGTAGAAGCCGTGGTGGTCGGTGATAGCCAGGGCGTCGAGACCCAGCCGGGCTGCCTCCTCGGCCAGCGCCTCGGGCTGGGACGCGCCGTCGAGGAACGAGAACGCCGAGTGGCAGTGCAGCTCGGCGTACGGGACGTGGCCGGTGCCCGAGCCCCCGGTTCGAGCGCGGGTGTCGCCACCGGCTCGGGTCGGCGCGGCCAGGTCCGCCGGGGCTTGGTAGTCCTCCCGACGACGTGACCACGCCGGGCTGTCGCCGCCGTCACCGGGCGTCGGAGCAGAACGGTGACGGCGGGCCAGCGGGTCGTGCGCCCACCAGTCGCTCGCCGAGGGCTGGTGAGACCCGGTCTCGTGCTCGGCCCCCTTCGCCGGACCCTTCCCAGCCCGTGACGTCTTCTTCGAGCCCGCACCGCGACCCGAGAGGCGACGCTCGATCTCGGACCACGGCACGTCCGGGTTGTTGAAGCCCACAGACCCAGGGTATCGAACATCCGTTCGATACCCTGGAGGCACGTTCACCGAGGCGGGCCGATGGTCGCGGGGACCCGATCGGGACTGCAACATCGTGAGCATCGGTGGGGCGCAGTACCGCAACCGACATGGCAGAGCCTGCGGCTTCCGACGCAACCGACCGTCTGGGTGACCTCCTCCCGGCGGCGCCGAGCGTCGAAGACCTCGAGCGTCCAGGCACAACTGGACGCTCATCGCGCCGAGCGCTTCTGGCGCCACGACCTTGCAGCGGCGCTCGTGATGCTCTCCCGTGACGGACTCTGGGAGTCGTTGCCGGCGCACGGAGGTGGCCGCCGCTTGACGGTGAACCGGTCTCGGTGTCACCCAGGTCGACGGCCATCACCATCGGGTGCGATGGTCGACTGCCGAGCTCGAACGCACCGTCGAACTGGTCGACAGAGCATCGCCCGACGACCGTCGTCCGGCCGTCGAAGCGCTCGTGCAGGACGCGGACGGTGATCGACGCCGCTCGGTCGTTGCCGCGGTGAACTTTGGGGGAACTCGACCACTCACGTGTCGTGATCCCCAAGTTGGACGCTTGACCGGCTGTTGACCGGCGATCTTGCGGGTCGATTCGAGGATCGACAATTCGACCGATCGGCCGGCGGGACCGGGGCCGCCGTGCTCAGCGGCTGTAGAACCTCGGTGCCCGGTAGCCGGGCTGGATGTCGGGGCGGCCCAGCCGCGAGGTCCAGCGGTACTGCGCCGAGATGCGGTCTCCGACCGCTACGCCGCCGTGCACCTTCGGCACCGCGTGCAGCCAGTCGGCCTGGCAGCGTCCGCCCATCACGATCAGGTCCCCACCCGCCGGATGCAGATCGATGCTCCGACCGTCATCGGGCACCATGTCGTCGTTGAGGGCGCTGCGACGCTCACCGATCGGTCGCATGAGGAACGGCCTCGCCGCCCCCAGGCTCAGAACACCTATCACGGTGTCCTCGAGCCAGCGCATCTCACGGTCACGGTGGAACCCGACGCTGTCTGCCTCGTGGCGGTACCGGGCGAGCGCCACGCCGTCGAAGGTCACCCGATAGCGGTCCTCGATCCACGTCGACGCCTGCACCAACGCAGGGTGGCGGTCCGCCCCCGCCTGCCAGCCGCCGAGTCGGGGCTCGTCTATCCACCGCTCGTAGCGGAACACGCGCCCCCCTTTCCATTGCACGGACTCGAGCAGATCGCCATGCACACGGGAGGACTCGGGCACGAAGCCGCGCACGACGTCCACCCAGGATCCACGACCGAGGTCGAACCTCTCGATCACGGGCTCGGCGACGAGCCAGTCGCTCGGCAGGTCACCAGACGACGGATCTGCACCGGGGCTTCCGACGGGCCGTGGGTGCGCGTCCACGATCCGGACCGTACCCCCGTAGCCTGGCGCCCCGTGAGCAGCACCACCCCAGACACGACCAGTCCCGACACGACCGTTCCCCAGGCGATGGACCCCGTCACAGCCGACCTGACAGCTGCCGACGTCGCATGGGATCTCGACACCCTCCTCGAGGCCACGAGCGTCGACGAGCTCCTCGACCGCTCCGACGTCCTGGCCGACGAGCTGTCGAACCTGCGCGGCAGCATCGGCGAGTTGGATGCTGCCGCCCTGGCCGACGCCATGCGTCGCACCGCCGACCTGCAGGAGATGCAGGGGCGGGCCGGCTACTACGCAATGCTCCGATTCTCGGAAGACGCCCTCGACTCCGAGCGGGGCGCTCTCATGATGAAGGTCCAGGAGCGCGGCACTGCCATCGCCGCCAAGCTCGTGTTCTTCGAGATCGAGTGGGCGGCGTTGCCCGACGAGCGGGTCGAAGAGCTCCTCGCCGACCCCGTCCTGGACTTCTGCGCCCACCACCTGCGCTCGGCTCGCCGTTACCGCGACCACATCCTGAGCGAACCCGAGGAGGTGGTGCTGACCGAGAAGTCCGTCTCGGGTGCCGCTGCGTGGGTCCGACTGTTCGACGAGCTCACCTCCGCGATCACGATCGACGTCCCTCCCGGACCGGCTCACGACGCCCTCGGTGGTGGCAGCGGTTCGGTCGATGACACCACGGATGACGGCGATGACAGCAGCGGAGCGGCGACCGTCGGGCTCGAACAGGGGTTGTCGCTGCTCCAGCACCCGAACCGGGAGGTTCGCCGCCAGGCGGCTGCCGCAGTGACCGCCGGACTGGAACCCGGCCTGCGAACCCGGGCATTCGTGTTCAACACGCTGCTGCTCGACAAGTCCACCGACGACCGCATGCGCGGGTACCCCTCCTGGATCTCGCACCGGAACCTCGCCAACGAGGCGACAGACGACTCGGTCCAGGCCCTGATCGACGCCGTCGTCGGTCGCTACGAGATCCCGCAGCGCTGGTACCGACTGAAGGCGCAGGTGTTGGGCCTCGACCGCCTGGCTGACTACGACCGGATGGCCTCGGTCGCCGAGGACGAGTCCTCGATCGGATGGGCCGAGGCCACCACGATCGTGCGCGATGCCTACGCCAGCTTCTCACCGGAGTTGGCCGACATCGTGCAGAGGTTCTACGACGAGAGCTGGATCGACGCCCCTGTCCGACCGGGCAAGCGGCCCGGGGCGTTCTGCGCCTACACGGTCCCCTCGCACCATCCGTACCTGCTGCTCAACTGGACGAGCCGCAACCGCGACGTCCTCACCTTGGCCCACGAGCTCGGCCACGGCCTGCACGCCTACCTGTCGCGCGACCAGGGGGTCTTCCACCAGTCGACCCCGCTGACCCTGGCCGAGACGGCGTCGGTGTTCGGTGAGACCGTCACGAACAACGCCCTGCTCGCCCGGATCGACGACCCGGGCGAGCGGTTCGCCCTGCTCGCGTCGACGCTCGAGGACTCGATCGCCACCGTGTTCCGCCAGGTCGCGATGAACCAGTTCGAGGATGCCGTGCACACCGCACGCCGGGACGAGGGGGAGCTGTCGATCGAGCGGTTCGGCGAGCTGTGGGCAGCGTCGCAGGAGGCCATGGTCGGTGACTCGGTCGAGATCACGGAGGGCTACCGGACGTGGTGGAGCTACATCCCGCACTTCATCGGAACGCCCGGATACGTGTACGCCTACGCCTACGGACAGCTCCTCGCCCTGTCGGTGTACGCCCGCTACGAGGAGCGCGGAGCGGCGTTCGTGCCGGCCTACCTGGAGCTGCTCCGCTCGGGCGGGTCGCTCGAACCCGCCGAGCTCGGCCGGATCGTGGACTGCGATCTCGAGGACCCCGGGTTCTGGGACGCCGGGCTGGCGATCGTCGAAGGTCAACTCGCCGCAGCGGAAGACGCTGCTCGCGCCGCCGGGCGGCTCTGACACCGGAGGAACCACCGACCAGGCGGCCCGCCCAGAGAAGAGCCGCCGGGCGGCTCTGACACCGGAGGAACCACCGACCAGGCGGCCCGCCCACAGAAGAGCCGCCGGGCGGCTCTGACACCGGAGGAACCACCGACCAGGCGGCCGGTTGCAGGACGGCTGCGATACTGGTGCCCCGCAGACCAGGAGACCCGCGGGTGATCCACCGCAGCCCGATGGAGCCCCCGTAGGGTTTGACCCGTCCCATCCACGATCGAACACCCTGACCGGCGGCCGACCTCCTCGACCGGCCCGGGAGAATCCGACGCAGGAGCCACCTGTTGCAGCCCGTCCCCTCGCACGGTGCCCCGACATCCACATCCGGCGACATGTCCGGCATGCTGCTCGACCAGCTGACCGACGGCGTGTGGGCACTCGACGCCGACAGCGGCATGGTGTTGATGGTGAACCGGGCCGCAGCTGCATCCATGGGTGCCGTCCCTGCCGATCTGGTCGGCGCCTCGTTCCCCTCGATCGCCTCTCCGCCCCTGTCGACCGAGGGCTGGCGTCTGCTGCTCGATCACGCCGACAGCGGCCGCCATCACCGGATCCACACGAGCCTCTCCACCCCGTCAGGCCCGCCGGTACCGGTCGAGTTGGAGATCAGCCGTCACCCGGTTGCTCAACAGGACCTCGTCACGGTCGTCTCCCGTCGCGCACCGGCCGCCGCAGATCCCGATCGGGGCGGCAGCAACGAAGGTGACCCGTCCCGGAACCTCGGCGACCGCGTCCAGCAGGCCTTCGCCGTCCTCGGGACCGGACTCGCTGTCGTCGACCCGGACGGCCGCATCGACCACGTGAACGACTCGTTCTGCGCGTTGGTCGGACGCACGTCCGAACAGATCCTGCACCGCTCGGCGCTCGATCCGCCCTGGTCGTTCCAGGACGAGCAGGGTCACGACGTCAGCCCTGGAACGTCACCGCTGGCTGAGTGCCTGACCACGGGGAAACCGGCCACAGGAGATGTGTGCTCCGTCGCTGTCAGCCGCTCCGAGCAGCGGTTCTTCCGCATGTCGGCCAAGCCGTTGCCATCCGGTGGGGCAGTGGTCATGCTCGAGGACCTGACATCGGAGATGGGTCGCGCCGACGAGATCCGAACGCTCCGCGACTGCGACGAGCTCACGGGCCTCGGCAACCGACGGTGGATCCTCGAGTCGCTGGCCGACACCCTCGCCGACGAAGAGGTCCAACGGGTCGGGGTGCTGCACCTCGATCTCGACGGCTTCCACAACGTCAACGACACGTTCGGACCGGTGGTCGGTGACGCCGTCCTGCTCGAGGTCGCGGATCGGATCCGCGACCTCGGAGACAGGAGGGTCTGCATCGGACGGATCGGCGTCGACGAGATCCTGCTCGTGGTCACGGGCGCAGGTCCGGGTCTGGCGTTCGACGGCGAGCTCCGTCGTCTGGCCGACGAGGTGCAACGTCGCCTCCATGCACCCGTGGCGGTTGACGGTCTGGAGATCAGGCTCTCATCCTCGGTCGGTGTGGCCCGTTCGCCCGGGGATGCCTCGACGGCAGAGCATCTGAGCGCGGCCGCGCGGAGAGCCCTGATCGCCGGGCGATCCGACGGATCCAGCCGCATCCGCTTCTACGAGCCAGACATCGACGCAGCGACCCGAACCGGCCTGGCGCTCGACCGGGAGCTCCGGATGGCTGCTGCGGCCCGTCAGCTCGAGGTCCACTACCAGCCGATCATCGACCTCCGCACCGGAGCGGTGGCGATGGCGGAAGCGCTCGTGCGCTGGCACCACCCTGAGGAAGGACCGATCTCTCCGGCCGTGTTCATCCCGACTGCCGAGGCCACCGGGTCGATCGGCGCGGTCAGCGACCTGGTCATATCGACCGTCGCACGCGACGTCGCCACGTGGACCAGGGAAGGCACCCTGCCCGCGGGTGCACGCATCGCGATCAACATCTCCCCCACCGAGTTCGAGCAACGCGACTTCACCGAACGACTCGCTACGACCCTCGCTGCTGAAGGGGTCTCCCCCTCGCAACTCGAGCTCGAGATCACAGAGAGCCTCCTGGTCCAGGACCTGCGCGCTGCGGCGGCACGGCTCGCCGCCCTCGACGAGATGGGCTTCCTCATCGCGCTGGACGACTTCGGCACCGGCTACTCGTCGCTCTCGTACCTGCACACGCTCCCGTTCCACACCCTCAAGATCGATCGCAGCTTCGTCAGCGCCCTCAGGGACGACCGCTCCGGCACCATCACCCGCGCCATCCTCACGCTGGCCCACAACCTGGGCATCGTCGCCGTCGCCGAGGGTGTCGAGACCGACGGGCAACGGAGCTTCCTGACCGACGCCGGCTGCGACCTCGTCCAGGGCTTCCTCTACGCTCCGCCTCTGCCGAAGGCCGCTTTCGAGCGATTCCTCACCGACGACGGAGGAGTCGTGCAGCTGCCGACACCACGTGCGTCGACGCCGTCTGCTGAGCCGGCGCTCTCCTGAGACCCGCGCCCTCGGTCAGACCGGTTTCGAGCCGGATCCACCCGCCTCTTCGTCGGAGTCCACCCGCGGACCGGTCCACCCGGCTGCAGGGATCGACACCACGAAGCACGCTCCCCCACCGACGCCGTCGGTCACGTGGATCCGACCACCGTGGTGCTCGACGATCCGTCGGGTCAGAGCGAGCCCGAGGCCGGTACCGCCCTCGTCACGCGCTCTCCCCTCCTGGAGGCGGGCGAAGCGCTCGAAGATCCTCGCCCGGTCCTCGGGGAGCACGCCGGCTCCGTCATCGGTGACGGTGAGCACCACCCACGGCCCCTGCTCCTGAACGGTCACAGCGACCCGCGAGGTCGCGTGTCGGGCGCCGTTGTCGAGGAGGTTGCGCACGACGCTCGTCAACTCGTCACGGTTGCCCCAAACCCGACCGGCCGAGACGCCCGACAGATCGAGCTGAACCGTCGACATCCTCGGCTTCTGTGACATGACCAGGTCGTCGAGGTCGACCTCCGACCGTGGGCCGAACCGCCCTTCCTCCAGACGCGCCATGGCGAGGAGGTTCCCGACGAGGTGATCGAGCCGCTCGTCCTCGGCCAGGACGGTCCTGGCAACCGACGGCCAGTCGACGTCGTCCGGGTAGCGCAGCGCCGTCTCGATCTGGGTGCGGATGGAGGCAACCGGCGAGCGCAGCTCGTGGCTGGCGTCGGAGACGAACTGACGTTGCTTCACCGACGCCTTCTCCAGTCGCTCGAGCATCTCGTTCATCGTCATGGCGAGCAGCGCTATCTCGTCCTCGGTCGGAGGCACGGGCACCCGGTGATCCAGGTTGGTGCTGCTGAGCTCACGGACCCGACGGGTCATGGCCGCCACAGGGGCGAGCGCCTGCCCGGTGATGATCCACGTCATCCCGCCGGCCGCCAGGACCAACAGTGGCAGACCCAGCCAGAGCGCAGCCCGCAGCGCGCCCACCGAGCGATCGATCTCGGCGAGGGGCGACACGGCGTGGATGGTGAGATCTCCCCACTGGGTCGGCACGGTCCGGGTCACCTCGACAGCGTCGCCGGTCGGGACGGCCGGCCCGGCACGTCCGAACAGGACGAGTCGACCCCGCTCATCGACGCCGCGGACCTTGAGCTGCGAGAAGGCCTCGCCGTCCAGGTAGAAGTAGGTGGTCGAGATGACCTGCTCGAGGTCCCGGTCCCCACCGAGGAACGAGCTCGACATCTGGTCGTTCAGCTCACCGGAGAGCTCGGCCGGCGTCGAGAACAGCTCCGCTGGGACCCGCCCCTGACCCAGAGCTTCGGCCATCGAAGAGAGGATCCGCTCGTTGCGGGACCGCAGGTCGTTGGTGAGAGTCGCCTCCACCCACCGCGTGAGCAGCATCCCGCCGCCGAACAGCGACAGCCCGACCACGAGAACGACCGACACCGTGAGCCGGAACCGGACCGAGTGCGCGACCCGTGTCCGCATCGAGGTACGACCCGCCGCGGCGACCTCACCCGTCGGAGGATCTGCGATGTCGGCCGATGGCGAACCGTCGGAGCCTGACATCGCGGCCCCGAGGGCTGGTCCAGGAGCGGCAGGGGGTGGAGCCGCGCCGTCCAGCGTGGAGGCGCCCGGAGTCGGCCCCGACAGGTCCTCAGCGTTACCCGACACCGTGTCCTCAGGAGTCGGCGCCGGAACCGATCCGGTATCCGACTCCGCGCACGGTCTCGATGTCGTTGCGGTCGAACGGCCGATCGATCTTGCGACGCAGGTAGCCGACGTACACCTCGACCACGTTCGGATCGCCTTCGAAGTCGGCCCCCCAGACACGTTCCAGGAGGTCCTGCTTCGCGACCACCTGGCCGGGCTTCCGCATCAACGCCTCGAGCAGCTCGTACTCCCGGGTCGTCAACGAGACCTCGGTGTCGCCTCGGCGACAGCGACGGGCCAAAGGATCCAGCTGGAGATCCCCGATCACGAGCGGCTGGGCCCGGCCGTCGGCCGAACGGCGCAGCAACGCACGGATGCGGGCGACGAGGACGACGAACGAGAAGGGCTTGGACAGGAAGTCATCCGCCCCTGTGTCGAGCGCCTCCGCCTCGTCGTACTCGCCCTGCTTGGCGGTCAGCATCAGGATCGGCGTCCCGACGCCCTCCTCCCGCAGCGCCCGGCACACCCGGTAGCCGTTCATCCCCGGCAGCATGATGTCGAGCACGATCACATCGACGTCCTCGCTACGGGCACGTTCGAGGCCGGCGACACCGTCGTTGGCGACCTCGACGTCGAACCCCTCGGCGGTAAGACCCCGGGCGACACCGTCAGCCAGCGCCACCTCGTCCTCGACGATCAGCACCCGGCCGTGGGTCTCGCCGGTCGCACCCTCCTCGTCGCTCACCCGTTGTCCTCCTCGCTGTTGCTCACCGGGACAGTCTCTCAGCAACTGAGCACGAACTCGGGTCATCTCCCGCCGCATGTCGGTGTCAGACGACCCGAGTTCCGGACACACTGCGAACTCGGGTCGATGCAGCTCAGTCGTAGGTGGCCTCCAGCCACCATCGACCGTCCTCGAGCGTGAGGAGATGCGCCGTCCCGTCCGTCGACGGATCACCCGACGCTGCGAGCACCACCTGAAGGCGGGCACGCCGACGATGAGCTGTCGCGTCCCACCATCGCTCGTCGACGCACCAGGGGCCGGCCCAGGACCTCACCCTGACGCCCCCACGCCCATCCGATCGACCCGGCCGGAGCACCACCACCTCGGGTGCGGCGGAGATCAGGCCCCGTCCGCTCACCCCCACCCGGGTTCCCGACCCGTCGAGCACCTCGACGGGTCGAGGACGTCGCCACACCACCGCCGGCGACGGAGACGGCAGCGACCCCGGCCACGGCTCGTCTCCCGGCACCCGCCTCGACGACAGGTCGACGGCATCGAGAGGAACCAGTCGGTACTGCTCAGCGGGCGCCCTGCCACCCCGCCACTCCGGCACGAGCACTCCTTCGACGCCGACCAATGCCTGCACACGGGTGAGGGCCCGGAGAGCCCGCTCCCCCGCTTCGCTCGTCCCACCCCAGAAGCCGAGCTGGATGCCGTCGTCGGGACGGACCTCGTCGGGGACAAGCTCCAGACGGGTGATCCCACCGCTGGAGCGACTCCGGCTACGTCCGGACGACAGCCAGCCTTCCATCTGCCAGCGCACGCGTTGGGCGATCGCAGCGGCCGACAGCGCACCGTCGGCCCGCCACAGCCGTTCGATCCTGTCTCCAGGCTCTGTCTCGACCACCACCAGCACCCTGGTGCAGGCCAGACCACGTGAGGCCAGGCCGTAGCGGAGCTCATCGGCCAGCACCTTGGCGCTGAACGCCGCCCGGTCCACCTCCTCCACCGGAGGGTCGAGATCCGCGAAGAAGCGCATGTCGACCGGGGGGTCCGAAACATCGGGTGGTCGGCGTTCCCGACCCGACGCCAGCCGGTGGAGGTCCGCTCCGAGCGCCCCGAAACGGGCGAGGACGTCGGGCGCGGGCAGCGCAGCGAAACGCCCGAGCGTGCGCAGGCCCAGACGACGCAGGACGTCCACGAGCTCGGCCGCCTCACGCCCCACGACCTCCAGCCGTCCGATCGGCAGGGACGCTAGGAACTCGGCGGTCGCCCCTGGCGCCCCCCCGCTCGGCGGGCTCCCCCCCCCGGTCGGCGCCCCCCCCGCGTTCGGCGCCCCCCCCGCGCCCGGGCTGTCGTTCTGGTCGCCCGGACGACCAGAACGACAGCCAGAACGACGAAGAGACTCGTCAGCCACGAGTTGCGCCGCCCTCGGCCCGTCCGCAACGCCGACACCCACGCGCACGCCCTCGCCGTCGAGCGTCGCGTTGTCGGAGCGGGCGCCGCCCAGATCACCCACACCCGCCGTGTCCAGCGCCGCGGCAAGGACGACATCCCGCACCTTCGAGGCAAATGCCCGGTCGCCACCGTGGTAGCGCGACGGCCCCCGGGTCGGCACCAGGCACCGTCCCGGCTCGAGCACCTCCAACCTCGGGGCCAGATCCTCGAGTGAGGCCAGCACCCTCTCGAAGGCACGCACCTCCTGACCCTCGTCACGCTCATGCAGCTCCACCGCAGGGCAGCGAGCCTGGGCTTCTCTGCGTCGCAGGCCCGGCAGCACCCCATCGACCCGGGCAGCTGGACTGGCCGCCACGATCCGGTTGGCCTCGACCACCGCGACCGGTTTCCCGGACCGACGCCTCGCAGCCACCACCGGCCAGTCCGCACACGACACGGCCAACGTCCTGACCGGCATATCCTCCGCCGCGCCTCCGACCCTGCTCACCACACGACCCTGCTCACCACACGACCCTGCTCACCACACGACCCCCGTTCACCATCGGACCGTTCTCCGAGTATCAGCCGGTCCGACGGCGAAGCAAGGGCAGCACCTCGCAAGCGATCTCATCACGGCCATCAGGAGCACCGCCGGGAGACGGAGCGACCGACTCGTCAGCGCGGACCACGGTCCCGTCCGGCCCCGGCAGAAGGAGCTCCCAACGACGGTGCCGATCGAACGCCCGGCGCCCCTCGACCGACACGGTCACACATCGGGTGTGAAGATGCCCCCACCCCGATCCCGGACCGGACCACTCCCCCGACAGGCACACCAGACGCACATCAGCGCCATCGTCGTGGCGCTCGAGCCCTGCGTGCTGCTGGGCTCCTCCAGAGTTCTCGGACATGAGGGACCGGTGGTCGGTCTGTGGCACCCGAGTTCGGTGGAGCGTCAGGACCACAGCTCCTCGCTCGCGCGCCCGGGCCTCGATCCGGCGCCTTTCGGTCCACCCCAACCGGTGATCAGGACCGACCACGACCAGATCGAAGGCGTCGACCAGCGCTGCCAGCACCGACGGGCGCCGCCCATCATCGACCGACACCACGGCGACCCGTTCGATCGCCACACCCAGCTCCGCCGCTGCCGCCCACCCGACGGACTCCGCCCCCACCCAGGCCGCCCACGAACCTGCCGTCGTCGGCCCGGCGAGAAGAGCATTCACCAGAGCAGTGGCACCGCTCCCCGTGACGGCCATGGTGGAACCACGCTGCAAACCACCTCCTGGCAACAACGGTTCGAGCGCCGGCAGCACGGGCAGGCGACGGTCACCGGCCAAGGTGAGCGGGCTCATGTCGCCGGCCATCCCACGCAGGCGGGCCAGGCGCTCGGCACGGTCCCCCCTATCCAGCGCTCCTACCGACGACCCGGCCATTCCGTCAGTATCGAACACCTGTTCGATGCTGACAAGTCCGATGGGGTCATATCCGGGGTGGTCGTGGAGAGCGGGGTCCGGTCCCCGAGAGGGCGATCTTGACCGTCGGCCCTGACGAGCGAGCCACGCCATCCGCCGGGCCGGGCGTTCCGGCATGAGAGCGATCCGTCACGGGCGCATCCCACACGAGAACGCAGACCAGGGTCAGCCGGCCGGAGCTCCGAACGACGCCGGGTCCGGGACTTCCACTCCCGGCAGGTAGTACGTGTAGAGGTCCTCGATGATCTCGGTGATGCCATCGGTGTCGGCGGCCATGCCCATGTCGACGGTGATCATGTTCTGGTTGATGTGCACCGACTCGATACCGCCTCGTTCGAAGAGCCGACGAGCGAGCACGTCGGGCGGTCGGTCGCCCTCGACGACCTGACCGGCGCGGTAGCGCTCATGACCCATGCCGGTGAGGATCCGGTTGATCTCGAAGCGGACGATGCCCGGCCGACTGGAGGGCTTCTCGAGGACTGTGACGCGCTGACCCATGACGTGGGCGATCGTAGCCGTCCCGTGAGCCGGCCCCCGCATCCGCCACCTGCTCCGGGACCAGCACGGCGAGAGACCCGCCCGGCGAGAGACCCGCACAACGAGAGACCCGGCCCCGCGAGAGGCCGGACGAAGATGTGCTCGGACGGGCTGGCGAGTGGTGTCGGAGCGGGACCACGATGGGCCACGTGTCGGAGCGACCCCAGACCGAGGATCCGAACGACGCCCACCACGTCACGATCTTCGATGCCGTCGGAGGTCAGGCGTTCTTCGATCGCCTCGTGGACCGCTTCTACGACCGCGTCGCGACCGACGAGGTCCTCCTCACGATGTACCCGGAACAGGACGACCTGGGTCCCGCCCGCCGTCGCCTCGCGACGTTCCTCGGGCAGTACTGGGGTGGACCGAGCACGTACTCCGAGGAACGCGGACACCCCAAGCTGAGGATGCGCCACCAGCCCTTCGTCGTCGGTGATCGGGAACGACGCCACTGGCTCGACGCGATGCTGGCGTCGCTCGAGGAGACCATCCCCGAGACGCCTCTCGACGACGGACTCCGCGCCGTCGTCGAGAGGCGCATGAGGGAGTACCTCGAGATGTCTGCGGCGGCGATGGTCAACAGCGACCGCTGAGCGTCGACCGCACGGGTCGACGGTCGGGCGGCCGTGGCGGATGTCGAGGGCCGTCCCGACACCGAACCCCATCACTGCCGATGGGGGACGACCCTCGGTCACGTCGCCCTTGGGAGAGGAAGGGTGGATGGGAGGACGACGTAGACATGGCCTAAGCCACGCACGCATCATGCACCATGTGCAGGCCGATGTCAGGCACTGAACGGAAGTATGTGAGATCCGTCTTCGCATGCCCTCAGGGCCCACACGGCCACGCCGATGGAGACGACCGCCAGCGACACGTGGACGACCACGAACGGGACCGGGTGATCACCGCTCGCCACGATGTCGACCGAGCGAACGACCCAGACGACCGTCGTCGACGCAGCGAGAACCCGAACGGCGCTCGACAGGGACGGACCCCTGCCGCTCCAGGCGACGAACCCGACGACAAGCGCCGCGACGATGAGCGCCACCGACATGAGGATCGGTCCGAGGCGCGCCGATCCTCCCAGATCGGGGTCGGCCACGACGTTGCGGATCCGGTTCACCCACACGAACAGGGTCCAGCCGACCATGACCCAGACCGCGAGGGGTCCGCGCCCTCGTGCGTTGCTCTCTCCACCCGTTCGATCAGATCGACCGGGCATGATGCCGCTCGTCGGGTTGCCACTCACTCGATCGATCTCCAGGCAGGCACAGAACCCTCGTTCGACTCCACGCTCACGCCCAGAGGTCCGGGAACAACAGCTGCGAGCATCCGACAGGCTCCTGAAAGCGTATCCGGTTCGGGTCCACAGCTCCGGACCCGCCTGGAGTCGACCCGACCGGAACCCTGAGTCGGAGCCGACGTGGGTCAGAACTGATCAGAAGAGCGTCGCGTCCTCGAAGCGGCCGGGTCGTCGGGTCCCCCACGGCGTGGCGTCCATGAAGGCCCACGTGCGCCGGTGGATCGCTGTCGGCCCGTAGCCCTTGAGTGCGAGCTGGTGCCGCGGGCACGGATAGCCCTTGTTCCGATCGAAGTCGAACGCCGGAAACGACTCCGCCATCGCCCGCATGAGCCGGTCACGAGTCACCTTGGCGAGGATCGACGCCGCTGCGATCGAGAGACAGGTCGCATCCCCCTTGACGATCATCGTCGTCCGACCGCCGCCGACGAAGTCCCAACGACCGTCGACGAGCACGCGGTCGGGGATGACGCCGAGACCTTCGATGGCTCTCCGGGCAGCGAGACGTTGGGCGTCGGACATGCCGAGCTCGTCGCACTCCTCGTGGCTCGCATGACCGACCGACCACGACACACACCACTCACCCACCCGGTCGAACAGCTGCTCCCGGCGGGCCTCGGTCAGCTGCTTGGAATCCCGCACTCCGTACACCCGGCGATCCCTGGGCAGCACCACCGCTCCGATGGTGAGCGGCCCGGCCCACGCACCACGGCCGACCTCGTCGACCCCGACGACCACCTCGAGTCCCGAGTCCCAGAGCCGCTTCTCGACCGCAAGGGTCGGCCCCTGCCGGCGCGCTGCCATGAGACCCGACGCTAGCCACCGTCCCGGAGTCCTCATGTCAGCTCCGGAGCGGTCGACAGGAGCGCAAGGAACGGCGTCGGGGGGCGCCGTGTGTTTCCTCCATGTGAATTCCCGTCGTTCCTGAGTGGAATCCGCGACAAGGGGCTTGAGTTCGCACCCCTGTCCGACCGAACAATGGGAGGCACGACATGCTCAGGAGCGCGATGGAACAGGGGGAGCGCATGTCGATCGAGCTGACCGGGACGACCGCCCGAGGATCCTTCCCGTCGATAGATCTCACGAACGACATCGGAACAGGAACCGACGTCGAGGTGCAGTGTCGGTTCGACCAGCAGTGGACCCGCGGGTTCACCGTCGTCGACGTCACCGACGAGGGCTATCGCCTCCGCCGCCGGTCCGACGGCAGCGTGCTGCCAGCTTGGTTCCCACGCGAGCAGCTGCGCCCCTACCTCACCTGAGGCGACGCCTCGTCTTCTCCGCGCTTCCTGCTCCACGCATCGCTTCGGACGGCCGAGCGCCGACCGGCCCTAACGTGCGGCCATGGCTGACCGGACCCGCACCGTGCGAGTGGACGTGGTGCCCCACACCCACTGGGACCGCGAGTGGTATTCGCCGTTCCCGACGTTCCGGCTCCGTCTCCTCGACCTGCTCGATGAGCTGCTCCCCCGACTCACTGACGGCGGGCTCGACCACTTCCAGCTCGACGGTCAGATGGCCGTCGTCGACGACTACCTGGGCATGCGACCGCAGGAGGCCGGCCGGCTGAGGGAGCTGGCCCGGTCCGGCCGGATCACCGTGGGCCCCTGGTACGTGCTCCCCGACGAGTTCCTGGTGTCCGGCGAGACCCACATCCGGAACCTCCAACTCGGGTTGCGGCGCGCCGAGGACTTCGGCGGGGCGATGCAGGTCGGCTACCTGCCCGACATGTTCGGCCACATCGCCCAGATGCCCCAGATCCTGCGCCAGTTCGGCTTCTCCGACGCCGTGGTCTGGCGCGGCGTGCCGTCCTCGGTGGACGCGCCGGCGTTCTGGTGGGAGGCACCCGACGGCTCGATGGTCCGGGCCACCTATCTCCCAGCGGGCTACGGGAACGGATCCGAGCTTCCCGCGGACCCGGAGGGGGTCAGGGAACGGATCGACACCTTCCGGGCGATGCAGGGACCGCTCAGCGGTGACCCGGTCCTCCTCATGGCGGGGATGGACCACGAGGCCCCGCCGGCACACCTCGCCCGGGTCATCGCCGAGCTGAACGACATCGAGGCCGCGGCCGGGAGCCCGGGCGACGACGACCGTGCCGTCTACGAGCTGACCGTCTGCTCGCTCAGCGACCACCTGTCACGGACGCCGAGCGACGGGCTGCCAACCGTGCACGGCGAGATGCGCTCGGGTCACCGCGCCAACGTGTTGATGGGCGTCACCTCGAACCGCGTCGACGTGAAGCAGGCCGCGGCCCGGGCCGAGAGGACCCTCGAACGCATCGCCGAACCGCTCGCCGCACTGTGGCTCACCGATCCCGACCGCGGCGACGATCCCCGTCGCTGGGCCCCGGTCTTCGACGCCGCGTGGCTCGACGTGATCCGCAACGCCGCACACGACTCGATCTGTGCGTGCAGCCACGACGACGTCGTCGCCGCGGTTCTGCACCGGTACGCCGAGTCGACCCGACTGGCGGAGGGCGTGGCTGATCGGGCGGCCGCCGCCGCGGCATCACGGATGGGTCGACCGGGCGCCCACGTCCTGAACCCGACAGCTCGCGGACGCAGCGGGGTGATCGAGCTCGATCTGCCGGGAGCTCCGACCGGCCACCCGGGGGAACAGGTGCTCTCCGAGGTCGTGGCGACGGAGGAGATCGAGGGTGCGTCCGGCGAGGAGGCACCCATGCGGCTCCTCGTGGCCTACCTCGCCGAGCACCCCGGGACCCGGGCGGTCCGGCTGGTCGACGGCCCGGACGGAACGATCACCGCCCACCTGCTCGCTGAGTCGCCCGAAGCCGCTGCCGTCGGTCACGAGTCGGGTGATCCGGCGGCTCTCGATCCGGGCGACGCGCTCGCGATCGTCGGTCAGCGGGCGGCCGAGGACCCGTCGTTGCAGCTCCGCCTCGTCCTCCACCGGGCCGACGCCTCACGTCGGGCGCTGGTCCTGTCCCCGGTCGTCCCCGGATTCGGCTGGAGCCGGTGGGAGCCCGTGGTCCCGGCGAACCCGGTGAGCGCAGTTCGCGATCTCGGACTCGGCAACGGGCTGATCACGGTCGAGGTCGATCCGCTCGACGGCACCTTCTCGATCGATGGCGTCGCCGGCTTCGGGCGGCTGATCGACGAGGGTGACTGCGGCGACACCTACAACTGGTGCCCACCCGAGCACGACGTGGTGGTCGATGTTCCGTCGTGGGTCCGGGTGACGCGGACCGAGGACGGCCCGATACGCGGTCGACTCGTGGTCGAATCCTGCTACCTCCTCCCGGAACGCTGCGCCATAGACGGTCAGGACGACCTGACCACGGGTTGGGCGGGCGACGAGGTCCACCGCCGCGTCGGCGAGATCGAGCAGGTCGTCCGCACGACGATCGAGATCCGAGCCGACGACCCGATGGTCAGGGTCGACACGGCATGGGACCAACGAGCGCGTGACCATCGGCTCCGGGTCCATCTCCCCTTGCTCCAACCCGCGGACCACAGCGAGGCCGAGGACGCGTACGCCGTGGTGCGCCGGGGCCTCTGGGTGGAGGGCGGCCCGAGCGAATGGGGGGTGCCGACCTTCCCGTCCCGACGCTTCGTCCGTGCCGGCGGGGTGACAGTCGCTCACGAGGGGCTGTGCGAGTACGAGCTGGTCGACCTCCACACACCCGACGGAACCTCCTGGTCTCCACGGATGCACGGCTACGGCATCGAGCCACCCGAAGGGACGACGGCGAGCACCCTGGCGCTCACCCTGGTGCGCTCGACGGCGTGGCTCTCGCGGGGACCCATGCCGTCGAGACCGCTGCCGGCCGGCCCGTTCGACCGACTCGAGGGCGCCGAGGCACTGGTGCCGCTGGATCTGCGCTACGCCATCGCGGTCGACACCCCGACGGGTGATCCGTCCGGGACGACGGACGCGTACGCGATGGCCGACGCTGCATGGAACCCGCTCCTCCTGGTGGACGCACCCGGAGGCGGGGACCTCGGCGACAGCGGCTCGCTGCTGGAGGTGAGCGACGCGGAGGGGCTGGGAGCGATCGAGGTGGACGCGGTCCTCCGCGACGACCGCGGTCGCCTCGTCGTCCGTGCCCATCCTGTCGACGATCGTCCCGCCGCGTTGTCGATCCCGGGCCGGACCGGCGCCGTGGTGGACCTCCGTGGGCGTGAGATCGACACCTTCACGGGTCGACTCGACGTCGACCCGCACAGGATCGTCACGGTGCGCGTCGACTGAACCGCGTCGACCGGAACCAGACCACAGGCCTCCGACGGTGGGGCTCCCCTGCTGGACGAACGGGTGCAGACTGTCCCCATGTCGACAGACGCGCCCGTCACCCCCCTCTCGGACGAGGAGGCCGACGGCCTGCTCGTCGCCACGGTCCTGTCCGACGAGGGTCGCCAGGACCCGTATCCTGCCTACGAGCGCCTGCGCGCCGGAGGAGGCCGTTGGAACACGGCGTTCGGGAACCTCGGACTGGCGGGGTACGAGGACTGCATGGAGGTGCTGCGCCATCCGCGCCTAGGTCGCCCCGAGCCCGACATGGACCTCCCCGTCGGCATGAGCGGGCGGTCACCGGCGGACTCGGACCGGGCGTCGAGCATCCTCTTCCTCAACCCACCGGACCACACCCGCATCCGTGGACTCGTCAGCCGGGCGTTCACGCCGAAGCGGGTCGAGGCGCTCCGCCCGCAGATCCAGGACCTGCTGGGTCCGGTGCTGGCCCGCTTCGCCGACCAGGGCGGGGGCGACGTGATGGCCGAGCTGGCCATCCCGTTCCCCGTGGCGGTCATCAGCGAACTGCTCGGCGTACCTCGCGAGGGCAACGAGCACATCCAGCCGCTGGTACGCGACGTGACGTCGTTCATCGACGCCGCTGCGGACGACGCCGCTCTCGCCCGGGCCGAGCGGTCCTCCGAGAAGCTCGCCGAGTTCTTCACCGACCTAATCGAGCACAAGCGGGCGCACCCCGACGATCACCTGTTGAGCGCTCTGATCGAGGTCGAGGAGGCGGGTGACCGGCTGAGTCCCGAGGAGCTGCTGACCAACACGATCCTCTTGTACGCGGCCGGGTTCGAGACCACCTCGAACCTGATCGGCAACGGCCTGCGCCTGCTGCTGCTGAACCCCGACGAGATGGCCCGACTCCGAGCGGACCGAGCGCTGCTGCCGTCGGCCATCTGGGAGATCCTGCGAGCGGACTCACCGGTCCAGCTCAACAACCGGGTGGCACTGGAGGAGGTCGAGGTGTTCGACCAGCGGTTCCCGAGGGGATCGTCGTTCGTCGTCCTCCAGGGATCGGGCAACCACGACGGCACCGTCTACCCCGACGCCGCACGCTTCGACATCGGCCGCTTCAGCACTCCCGACGCTCCCCCGCCGCTCAGCTTCGGATGGGGTCCGCACCACTGCCTGGGAGCGCACCTGGCCAGGGCCGAGGGCGAGATCGCGTTCGGCGCCCTGATCGACGCGTTCGCAGAGATCGATCTGGACGCGGCCGAGTTGCCCGACGGCCGGCTGCACTACCGGCCGAGCTTCACGCTCCGCGGCCTCGACGCCCTCCCAGTGTCGGTCATCCCCTCCTGAAGGGGCTCACCTTCCGCGTTTTGTGTGCATCTCACGTCGCTCCACGACGTGAGATGCACACAAGATCCGGATCGGGGGCTCAGCGGCCGGTCGAGGAGACGTGCTGGTAGTCCTTGAGCGACGACCACTCGCCACCCCAACCCCAGCCGACGAACCTGGTGATCCGCCACACGACGTCGCCCCGGACGACCATCCCGGGGCGCACGTCCGCACGATCGAGGTAGGCGAGGCCGGCAGCGGGAAGGACCGACGTGCTGGTCACGTAGGGGTTCTGGACCGGGTTGATGTCGATGGCGCGACCGAAGGCGTGTGCCGACCAGTTGGTACCACCTGTCGCGGCCCGGCAGTTGAACGCAGAGGTGTTGTTGGCCGCGATCGACGCGTCGTCGCTGCCGCCGTAGTCATCGACGAGCCGCATGCGCTCGATCGGGAAGCGTTCGTTCCACATTCCTTCGAGGAGCGCCGCCGTCACCCTGACAGCATCCGCGTGCACGACGACCTCACCCGTGTGCTCTCCTCCGTCGAAGCCCATGTACGTGGCACGGATGTAGCGCAGGTCCCGAAGCGGAACGGGGCATCCGGACCGCCACGACGTCGGTGTCATGCGGGCGGCCAGTCCGGCGTCGATCCCGCTGACCGTGTAGCGGAACCGACCCCGGCGGGCGACCTCGTCCCAGTGGTTGGTCGCCATACGTGCAGCGTTCGACAGGTGCGGCTCGCCCAGGGGGGCGTGACCCTGCGACACCCACCAGCGCTGGAACTCGATCGGAGTGCATCCCGACAGCGGCACCGCCAACAACAACAGCAGCAGCACGACCATCGCTGCTGACCTGGTGATGCGCCTCATGAGGTGGACCCCGCCGGACCGGCTGAGCGCGATCCACCGAGGGTGATGAGCACCGTCGTCTCGGGCACGGGCATCTCGGCCAGGAGGGCCTCGCCCTCCGCGCCCCGACCGGTCCAGGAGCCGTCCAACCCGGGCGCGGACACGGTGACCTCGTCGTCAGCCCCCGTGATCTCCCACAGAACGGCGGGTCGACGGCCGTGCCAGCGCACCGCGTAGCCGGCGGGCCCCCACGGGGTCGGAAGGTCGTGGGCCTCGATCGAGCGGCCGACCCAGACCGGGTCGAACACCGGCAGGAGCACCGGACCGGATCGTTCTCCCCCGCCGTCGGACACGTACAGGTCGAGCAAGGCATTCGTCCGCGCTGCCAGTTCGGCAGCGTCGAAGCCGAGCACCCCGGCGGCGGTGACGGCACCACAGTCAGGATCCACCAACTCGGCGTCGGATCGGCCGCGCCACGAAGCGCCGGACCACAGCGCTCTCAGATCGGCCACGACGTCCGACGAGCGCCGGGCGATGTCGCGTCGCACCCCGAGAGCGATCTCGACTGTCGATCGGGCACCGAGGCTCGACACATCACCGTCGTCCGACCGGACCGTCGATCCTGCGACCGACGCGGCCAGCGACGCGGCAGCAGAACGAGCATCGTCGGCCACCTCCGGCTGTCCGATCTGCTCCAGCACGGGAGCCAGCAGACGAAGGGCCCGGACAGCAGAAGGAGTGAGTCCTCCGGCCGTCCCCTTGCCCCGACGGACGCGACGCACAGCGACAGCGGTCGGGGCCAGGATCGACTCGACGACGGCCCCGTCCGGATCGGCCCCGTCCATCGCTGCCCCAGCGGCATGCAGAAGGGCAACGCTGGCATCGCTTCGATCCCCCATCCTGACCGCACCACCGATGCGTTGAGCATCTGCCAGCCCCCGGGCGATCGGAAGCGATGCATCTGCGGCACCGAAGCGCGCCATCGCCTCGGCGATCTCAGCCGCACGCACCGCTGCAGACGGGCCGAGGGGACGCTGCCTGGCCCGATCGAGTCCCGCTCCCACCTCTTCGGGACCTGACAGCCGCAGCATCCTGTCGGCCCAGGTCAACGCGCTGTCCCACTCGGGCTCCGGCCCGGAGGTCCAGAGCGCTCCGCCGTGAGCCGACCAACCGCCTGCCACGGCCTCCAGGTCAGGGGCTTCCCACGGGGAGGTCGGATCCACGCCGCTCCGGTCGTGGGGATCCACGCACGGCAGGAGCACCCGCGAAACCGCCGTGTGAGTCAGCGGTACGACGAACGCGGCCTCCAGGTCCCCCGACGCAGAGCTCGCATCGAGCGGCGGAACCGCGTCGCCACCGTCAGCCAACAGCCCCGCGACGGTGTCGAGCGGGCCAGAGACCACACGGGCGGGCTCACGCGACAGAAGCATCCGGTGGCCGTCGACGGCGACCGTCGGACCCTTCGAGCTCACCGTCCGGAGGGACCCGATGCCGTCGAGGACGAGCGGACGCACCGCGAACGCGAGGGCGACCGGTACCGAGCTCAGGTTCTCGACCTCCACGACGATCGCCGGCCCGTTCCACTCGCCGGCCCGTGCGACCACGCCGAAGGAGCGGCACAGCACGTCTCCACCCGGGACACGCATAGCCGTCTCGACGATCGGGGCCGAGCCGACGCACTGCTGACGGACCGCTGCCTCCTCGGACGGATGGTGCCAGCGGTCCTCGGCACCGATCCACCAGTCGAGCGACCAGGATGCGCCCGACAGGCGAACGGCGCCTCCCCCGTCCACCTCGGCCAGCACACCGGCGTCGAGCGTGCCGACCGGCGTCCAGGACCGCTCGACGCCATCGTGGGACTCGCCGCCACCTTCCACCTTCGAGCGGTGCATCGAGCGGGGCCGGATCCTCCTGCGCGTGGGTTCGGCCGTGGCCCCGTCAGGTCGTTCAGCGGTGGGCGCGTCGGTGGCAGCTTGCGAGGACATCGTGGCCGGAAGGTTAGGCCGAGCCGGTGACCGGACCCATCCGATCGCTACGGTGTCGGTGTGACCGATCACAACCCACTGCTCGATCCGATCGACGGCGCCGAGCACCAGATGTTCGCCGGGTGCCAGATCGACATCGTCTCCGCCGGATCAGGACGCCTGAAGCGGATCGTGTACCCATCGGGCCACCGCTGGTCGACCGCCATCAAGCCTCTCGTCGGGACAGAGCTCTGCAACCACCACCACGTCGGGTTCCTGGCGAGCGGTTCGCTCACCTTCGTGTATCCCGACGGATGCCGACTCGAGTACGTCGCCCCGGTCGCAGTCGAGGTCGCTCCCGGCCATGACGCGTTCGTCGAGGGCGACAAGCCGGCGATCCTGGTCCAGGTCGACTTCGGGCCGGACACGCCGACGGTCCTGGACCTCGCACCCGAGCACGCCCACACCACCGGCGGGTGAGGAGCCCGTCGGCTCAGTACGAGAGGCTGTGGTGCTCGACCCCGCCGGCCTGGCCCCTGATGAGACCCCGGTAGGCCTCCTCTGCCGTGGCGCCCTCGTGGCAGACGGCGTGGACCTCTGAGCAGATCGGCATGTCGACGCCGAACTCGTTGGCCAGCTCGAGCACGACCTTCGATGTCTTGACGCCCTCGGCAACCATGTCCATCGCTGCGATGACCTCGTCGATCGTTAGCCCGCGGCCAAGCTGCTCGCCGACGTGGCGATTGCGGCTCTGGCGAGACATGCACGTGGCGATCAGGTCTCCCATGCCGGCCAGTCCCGAGAAGGTGGCGAACTGGCCGCCCATGGCCTCTCCCAAGCGGGACAGCTCGGCGAGTCCCCGAGTGATGACGGCAGCCTTGGTGTTGTCGCCGGTTCCGAGTCCGTCGGCCATCCCCGCTGCGATTGCGATGACGTTCTTGAGCGCTCCGGCCACCTCGCAGCCGGTCACGTCGGGGTTCACGTAGACCCGAAACAGGTTCTGGTGCCAGATCCGCTGGAGCTGGTTCGCCACTATCAGGTCGGGAGTTGCGATGACCGCAGCAGCGGCGTCGCCAGCGAGGATCTCCTTCGCCAGGTTCGGCCCGGTGAGCACGGCGGCCGGGTGACCGGGAAGGACCTCGTTGACGACCTGGGTCATGCGCAGACGGCTCCCCTGCTCGAGGCCCTTGGTCAGCGACAGGACCGGCACCCACGCGCGCACGTGCTGGGCGCAACGCTCCAGCGCTGAGCGGAAGCCCTGGGACGGCACGCCCATGACCAACACGTCGGCGGACGACACGGCCTCGGCCAGATCGCTCGTGGCCCGCAGCTCGGGATGGAGCCGGAACCCGGGCAGGTAGCGCTCGTTGGTGTGGTGGATGTTGACCTCGTCCGCGAGGTCCTCCCGTCGGGCCCACAGCACCGTCGGGACCTGGTGAGCGGCGAGGCTCGCGACCGTCGTGCCCCAGGACCCACCACCGACCACCGCCACCCTGATCCGCATGGTCGACACGATAGGCACCGACCGAGGCTGCGTGGGGGCTGATCCCCGACGACGACAGGTCATCGACTCCGCCGACTGTGAGGGGCGACGACTCCACCCGTCCTACTCTGCGGGCCGTGGCCGAGCCGTCCGCACCCACCGACACCGCGGTGATCGTCCCGGTCAAGGCGTTCGACGTCGCGAAGGCCCGGCTGGCCACGGTGCTCGACGACGCATCTCGGGCCGAGCTCGCCAGGACCATGGCCACACGAGTGCTGATGGCCGCCGCACCCCTCCACGTCGCTGTCGTCTGCGATGACGACACCGTCTCCGCCTGGGCGACCGACGCCGGCGCCGAGGTCGTGTGGACACCTGGGCTCGGCCTGGACGGTGCCGTGTCGGCCGGACTGGCAGCGATGGCAGACCGCGGGTTCACGAGGGTGGTCGTGGCCCATTCCGATCTGCCGTTCGCCACCGCCCTCGCGTCGCTCGTGAGCCTGCTCGACTCGCTCGACGCCCAGGTGCTCCTGGTCCCCGACCGCCATCTCGACGGGACGAACGTCGCCGTCGTGCCGACCGACGCCGGGTTCCGCTTCGCCTACGGACCGGCATCCTTCGCGTCCCACAAGGCCGAGGCACACAGACTCGGGCTACGCGTCCTGGTGCACGAGTCGGAAGCACTCGGATGGGACGTCGACACCCCCGCCGACCTCGATCCACCCGCACATCTGGGTGTCGTGCCCGGACCCGGATCGAGCCTCGGACGTACTCCCCGGCGTCACCTGACCCGAACAGCAGAGGACGCGGAGAGCCGGACATGACAGATGACGTCGACCCTCTCCCGGCCGGCGGTCCGACGAGTCGCGACCTGCCGCCCCCCGCCGTCGCCCTGATCGTCGTCGCCCATCCTGACGATGCCGAGTTCCAGGCCGGTGCCACTCTCGCCAAGTGGGCCCGGTCGGGCTGCGAGGTCCACCACCTGGTCCTGACCGACGGCTCAAAGGGGACCTGGGACCAGGACCTCGACCCGCGAGCACTCGTCGAGGATCGCCGAGCAGAGCAACGTGCGGCATCGGCCGCGCTCGGTGGGACCGCTGTGCACTTCCTCGACCTGGTCGACGGCGAGCTCACCGCGGATGTCGACGGCCGCGGGCGGGTGGCTCGGGTCATGCGGGAGGTCCGACCCGACGTGGTGCTGGGTCACGACCCGTGGAAGCGCTACCGGCTCCACCCCGACCACCGGGCCGCCGGCCAGCTGTGCATCGACGGGATCGTGGCGGCACGGGATCCGGGGTTCCATCCCGAGCTCCTGGTCGATGACCTCGTACCGCACCGCCCGCAGGCGTTGCTGTTGTTCGAGCCCGATGTCGCGAACCACGCGGAGTCCGTCGACGAGGTCGACCACGACACCCGTCTGCGAGCACTCGAGTCCTTTGCCAGCCAGATCGCCACCACGCACCTGTACAAGCTCGACGACGCCACCGACGACGAATCCGACGCCGACGGTCCGAACGACGGGCCCGGGGCACTGCAGCGCTGGCGCGCCCTGGAGCATCGGCGGCTCGCTGTCGCCGGACGATGGGCCGGGGCACCGCTCGCCGAGCCGTTCCGGCTCATCGTCGACCAGCTCTGACGGGAGCGACGACTGGTCTCAGCGCGGTCTGGTCGTGGGCGGCGCAGGGGCGGCTGTCGTCGGTGGCGCCGCGTCGGGTGCGCCTGCATCGGGTACGGGCTCGCCTTCGGAACCGCCGCTCTCGTCGGCCGAACCGCTGTCGACAGTTCCAGGCGTCCCATCCTCGGCCGTGGCGACCGATGTCGTCGGAGCGATGCCGCCCGGGGCGAAGTCCGCCGGATCGACGCGGGCGAGGATGCTCCCGATCACATCGTTCATGAACGGCGGCTCGGGCCGGGTCGGCCCCGAGTGCAGCACCGACACGACGACGTCGCCGACGAGGAAGATGGCCCACTCCTGCACCAGCTCGCCGTTCTCGTCGACGTATGTGGCCCCGACGAAGTCGTCCGCGATCAGCGGCGCCTCGGAGCTGTCCTTGATCGCGATCTTCGACTTGCCGTTCGGTCCGGTGCGGTAGAACTGCGAGCACCCCTCCAGGGCGTCCTTGACCTCGTTGATGTAGGTCTTGGCGAGCTGCCACTTGTCGGCACGCAGCGCCTGGGAGATCACGACGGCGTCGTCGGTCGGATCCTTGAACACCGACGAGCGCGCATCGGACAGGACGGCGGGGGTCGCGACGACCTCGCCGCAGAAGTCGCTCGACATGATGCCGAAGCCACCGAGCGCCGCGTCGCCCGGCTCCCAGCCCTTGGGCAGGTCGTCGAGGGTGACGACGGCCTGTTCGGGGTCGACGGTGCCGGCGAGGCGGGCCTGGTCGATCCGTGTCGCGTTGGACTCGTCGAACTCGATGAAGCGCAGCGGGTAAGACGCTGCCAGCCCGATCGCAGCTCCGCTCACGAGCAGCAACCCGGCCAACATCAGCACGCGCACGGACTGGGTGCGCAACCGACCCAGGAACGACCTCATCGGTTCATCCTGTCGCGCCGGGGACCGAATGTGGCGTCTCAGCGCCACCGAACGCGCCGACGCCACCGAAGCGATCCGTCCAGGCGGTCAGCTCCTCGGCGTCGAGCTTGCGGAACAGCAGCGGTGGAGGGACCAGCACCGAGCCGGGTTCCAGCACCTCACGCACCGCGTCCCCGAGCCCGGCGTCGAGGCTCAGAGCGACGTCGGCCACATCGGGGAACCCAGCGCGGAGCCGACCGGCGGTCGCGGGGACGAACGGGGCCGATGCCACCGAGCTGACCAGCACCAGGCCGAGTGCTGTGCGCAGCGTGCAGGCGGTGCGGTCACGGTCCACCTTCACGGTCTTCCATGGCTCGCGCTTCTCGAGGTACACGTTGCCCTCGGCCCACAGGGCCCGGAGAGCCGCGGCCGCCTTGCGGAACTCGAGGGCATCGAGGTGACCCACGTACTCGGTCAGGCGCTCCTCCACGGAGGTGGCCAGAGCCTCCTCGATCTCGTCGGGCTCACCGCCGACCGGCACCTGCTCGCCGAAGTGGCGCACGACCTGGGTGACGGTCCGATTGACGAAGTTGCCGAACGTGCCGACGAGGTCCTTGTTCACGGCGTCGCCGAACAGCTCCCAGGTGAAGCTCGTGTCGTCCGACTCAGGAGCGTTGGACATCAGGTACCAACGCCAGTAGTCAGCGGGCAGGAGCTCGAGCGCGTCGGACATGAACACGCCACGGTGCTCGGAGGTCGAGAACTTGCCGCCGTAGTAGGTCAGCCAGTTGAAGGACTTGAGTCTGTCGACGAGCTTCCAGTCCTCTCCCGAGCCGAGGATCGTCGCCGGGAAGGACAGCGTGTGGAACGGCACGTTGTCCTTGCCCATGAACTCGGTGTAGGTGACGTCCGCCGCTCCCCGATCGGTCCGCCACCACGACTCGAACAACGCCCCGGCCCGATCGGGGGTCGTGCGCTCGTCCGCCCACTCCCTGGTGGCACCCAGGTAGCCGATCGGCGCGTCGAACCACACGTACCAGACCTTGCCGGCGACCTCGGGGAAGTCGTCCGGGTCGACCGGGACACCCCAGGCGAGGTCGCGTGTGATGCCACGGTCCTCGAGGCCCTCGTCCAGCCACTTGTAGGCGATCGAACGGGTGAGCTGAGGCCAGTCCGACTTGGTGTCGACCCACGCCCTGATGCGATCCGCGAGCCGCGACTGGAGGAGGAACACGTGGGCGCTCGATCTGACCTCCAGATCGGTGGAGCCGGACACGGCGCTCCGGGGGTCGATGAGGTCTGTCGGTTCGAGCGGCTTGCCGCAGCTCTCGCACTGGTCACCGCGGGCCTTCTCGTAGCCGCAGTTCGGGCACGTCCCGACGACGTAGCGGTCGGGCAGGAAGCGGTCGTCGGCGACGGAGTAGACCTGCTCGGTGGTGCGGACCTCGGTGAAGCCCTCGTCACGCAGCCGACGGGCGAAGTGGTCGGTGAGGCGGTGGTTCTGGGGCCGCGACGTGCGACCGAACCAGTCGAAGGAGAGCCCGAACCTGTCACCGAGGTCCTTCTGCACCTCGTGCTGCTCGGCGCAGTACTCCGCCACGTCGAGGCCGGCGTCCCGGGCTGCGAGCTCGGCCGGCGTTCCGTGCTCGTCGGTGGCACAGATGAACAGGACCTCGTGGCCCGCTGCGCGCAGGTAGCGCGCGTACACGTCCGCGGGGAGCATGGATCCGACGAGGTTGCCGAGGTGCTTCACGCCGTTGATGTACGGGAGGGCGCTGGTGATGAGGTGTCGAGGCACGCGGTGTTCCGGCTCCGGTCGGGGGACGCTCCAGCCTACCGACGCCGTGGGGAGCGCCCGGGTACCCGCGCTCGCCTCA
>CAZNQK010000005.1:0-31672 GCA_964575165.1 uncultured Aquihabitans sp.
AGGGGGGAGACCAGTCCTTCAGCAGTACGCCTACGGCCGTGGGGGGAACGACCGTGGCTGCGGACCGAGTGGGACGGGGGGGTGTCCTCAACCTCGGTCGCTCTTTGTGTTCATAACGATAGCCAGCAGCAAGCAATCGGTCAACACAATCTGAACGATAGTTAGTATCGTGTTGATCGATGGACCGGAAGCAGCTCCGAGCCCTGGTGGCCGTCGCAGAGCACCACTCGTTCTCCGCCGGTGCCCGAGCACTCGGCACCGTCCAATCGAACGTGTCCGCCCACATCGCCCGACTCGAGCGCGATCTCGACGCGACCCTGATCGACCGGGCCACGAACCAGCTCACCGACGAGGGCCGCGTCGTCCTCGCCCGGGCGCGTCGGATCGAGGCCGAGTTCGAGGCCCTCGACTCCGACATCGCCTCGTTGCGCGACATCGTGTCGGGCTCGGTCCGCCTCGGATCCATCGGCACCACGGCGCGATGGCTCGTGGCTCCGCTGCTCACATCGGTCACCCGGGAGTACCCCCAGATCCGCGTTGTGGTGCTCGACGCGACCACCTCGTCGCTGGTGCTCAACCTGGTGTCGGGCACCGTGGACCTGGCGATCGTGAACCTGCCCATCGACGAACCGGACCTCATCGTGGAACCGCTCTTCGATGAGGATCGCATCCTCATCGTCCCGGCCGGTCACCCGCTCCACGAACGGGACTCCGTCGCGCTGTCCGAGCTCGCCGGACACGAGCTGCTCCTCGAGGCACGCGGCACGGGGTTCCGTGATGTGCTCGACGCAGCAGCGAGCGAGCAGGGGTTCGAGCTGAACGCCAAAGCCGAGCTCGACGGGATGCGCCTCCTCGCCTCGCTCGTGTTCGCAGGTTTCGGAGCGGGGATCGTCCCCGCCTCAGCGGTTCCTCCCGACATCGACGGCACATGGCGCCGGATCCCACTCGTTGGAGTACCTGGACGCAGCGTCGGTCTGGCCCGCCGACGACGGGGGCTCCTCACGGCCGCCCAACGCGTCGTGCAGGACCAGGTCCGCCGGTCGATCGCTGACAGCTCCGCTTCGGTCCCCGGCGTCTACCCCGCTGGCGACGGCGACTGAAGCACCCCCTCTCGGCCGGCTCCCGAATCCCCTGCTCCGGCCCGCGCGACCACCGACACGCCGTAGGATGCAGACGAGCAATCGCCTGGAGACGACGTGGCCGACAGCATCACCATCACCGACAACCGCACCGGGGAATCGCTCGAGATCCCGATCCTCGACGGCGGGATCGACGCCAATGCGTGGTCGAAGCTCCTGCCGGGAACCTGGTTCCACGACCCATCGTTCGGAGCGACCTCAGGAGCGGCATCGTCGATCACGGAGCTCGACGGCGAAGCGGGTTTCCTGCGCTACCGCGGATACCCCATCGAACAGCTCGCAGAGTCGTCCAGCTACCTGGAGGTCGCCTACCTCCTGATCCACGGAGAGCTGCCCACGGCCGAGCAGTTCGAGGACTGGCGCTACGAGATCACCCATCACACCTTCATCCACGAGAACGTCCGGAAGCGCTTCATGGAGGGCTTCCACCACGACGCCCACCCCATGGGCATGCTCGTGTCGACCATCGCCGCTCTGTCGACCTTCTACCCCGCGGCCCGAGACCTGTCACACGACAACGTGATGAAGCAGGTCGTCCGCCTGATCGCGAAGATGCCGACCCTCGCCGCCGGCGCCCACCGCCACAGCGTCGGCATGCCGTTCGTCTACCCCGACAACAGCCTCGACTTCTCGGCCAACTTCCTCTCGATGATGTGGAAGACGGCCGAACCCCGCTACGACGCCAACCCCGTCCTCGCTCGGGCACTCGACGTTCTCTTCATCCTGCACGCGGATCACGAGCAGAACTGCTCCACTACCGCGATGCGCACGGTCGGCTCGGCTCACGCCGACCCGTACGTCGCCACGGCCGCCGCGACGGCGGCCCTCTACGGACCCCGCCACGGCGGCGCGAACGAGGCCGTGATCCGGATGCTCACCGAGATCGGCTCGATCGACGCGGTCCCCGCCTACGTCGAGATGGTCAAGCAGGGCGACGTGCGTCTCCAGGGCTTCGGCCACCGCGTGTACAAGAACTACGACCCCCGCGCCCGCATCATCAAGCGCACCGCGGACCAGGTGTTCGAGGTGACCGGCAAGAACCCGCTGCTCGACATCGCCCTGAAGCTCGAGGAGGTGGCGCTGTCCGACTCGTACTTCACCGACCGCAAGCTGTACCCCAACGTCGACTTCTACTCTGGGCTGATCTACCAGGCGATGGGCTTCCCGATGGACATGTTCACCGTCCTGTTCGCCATCCCCCGAACCGCCGGCTGGCTCGCCCACTACATCGAGCTGCTCGACCAGGACAGCCGCATCTACAGGCCCCGCCAGATCTACGTCGGCCACCCCGTCCGGGACTACACGCCGATCGAGCGCCGCTGATCGCATCGGCCCACCCCGACCCGGGTTGGGACCCGAGTTCGGGGCTGGTGCTGACGCCGAACCGCTGAGATGGACTTCCACTGGCCCGACGACATCCAGGCTCTGGCGGACGAGGCTCGCGAGCTCGGACGCGACGTCGCCGCCGCCCGACCGATCCAGGAGGACTCCTGGCTGATCGGCACCTCCCGCGAGTTCAGCCTCGAGCTCGCCGCACGGGGTTGGCTCGGGATGACCTGGCCCGTCGAGGAGGGAGGAGCCGGGCGGAGCCCGCTCGAGCGCTTCGCTGTGTTCGAAGCGCTCATCTCCGAGGGCGCCCCCCTCGCCACGTCTTGGTTCGCTGACCGCCAGATCGGCCCGACCCTGCTCCAGTTCGGCACCTCCGAGCAACGCAGACGCTGGCTGCCCGACATCATCGCCGGAACCTCGGCCTGGTCGATCGGGATGAGCGAACCCGACGCGGGGTCCGACGTGGCATCGCTGCGGACCCGAGCCGTCCACGACGGAGACCGCTGGATCGTCGATGGCCAGAAGGTCTGGACGTCCGGCGCAGCGGATGCCGACTGGTGCTACCTGATCGCCCGCACCGACCCGAACGCCGCCCCGCATGCCGGCCTGTCCGAGTTGGTCGTCGACCTGACGTCGCCCGGGATCAACATCCGCCCGATCGTGGACGCCACCGGCAACGCCCACTTCTGCGAGGTCCACTTCGACGGCGTCGAGGTCCCGGCAGAGAACCTGATAGGCACCGAGAACGGCAGCTTCAAGCAGGTCATGCGCCAGATGGAGCACGAGCGTGGCGGGATCGACAGGTTGGTCTCCAACCGCCGGCTGTACCTCGACCTCCTCCGATCCGCTCCGGTGACGGACCCGCTGGTGCGACAGGAGGCGGCCGCTCTTGAGACCGGCTACCGGATAGGACGGCTGTTGGTGCTGCGAGAGGTCCTGGGTCAGGCCCCTGTCGGGTACTCGACGGTCACCAAGACGTTCTGCACCGAGCACGAGCAGCGGGTCGCGGATCTGTGCGCACGGATCTGCGGAGCAGACGCCACCCTGTGGGGACGCGTCGCTCGCAACATCTGCTACGCGCCGGCGTACACGATCATGGGCGGGACGACCTCGATCCTGCGCAACATCATGGGCGAGCGAGTGCTGGGTCTGCCCCGCGAACCACGACGCTGAGCGAGGCGCCGGAGATCATCCGGACGGTTCAGCCGAGGTGTCTCACAGGTAGCTCGCCACGAGGGTCGCCCAACACGATCTGCACGTCGGTGATCCAGGCGTTGGGACCGGACACGACGACGGGGTCGGCGACGACCTCGTGGATCTCGTCCACCGCGTCGACGAGCGCAGCCAGCCTGTGGAGAAGCGCCACCACCGGGACCCGGTCCAGGGGATCGGTGAGAGCCCGACCGATCGAAGACGCCGCCACCAGCGCCGACGCGTCCGGCAAGGTCAGCGGGACGACGCCGAGCTCCCAGTGGTCGAAGGCCGTCGCCGGGCCGCCGAGACCGACCTCGACGGTGGGTGCGGCATCGACGCGACGGACCCGGACGGCGATGTCGAGACCTTCCTCCAACAGACGCTGCACCACCGCCGGCAACATCCCCTCCTCGCCGAGCACGCCGACCATCCGATTCCACGTCGCTCGCAGGTCATCAGCCCCAGCGACGTCGAGTGCGACGCCGCCGAGCGCGGTCCGCTTGCCTCGGTCCCGCTGGTTGGCCTTGAGCGCGATCGGCCACCCCAACCGCTCCGCAGAATCCACTGCCTCCTCGACGGAGCTCACCGTGTGACGATCGGCGACCACGACACCGAACGTCGCGAGGAGCTGTTCGCATCGATCGTGGTCGAGTAGGAGCTCCTCGCCGACACCCGATGCCGCCCGCCACTCCTGAACCAGGTCCCGTGCGGCATCCGCATCAGTCGCAGGGGGCACATCCGCGCCGTACACACGGGCCGTCGAACGCCACTCCTGCACATGAACCAGCCGCCCGAGGGCGGCCGCAGCATGCTCCGGGTAGGTGAACACGGGAACCGCCACCTCGCCGGTCGTGTCCACCAGTCGGATCGGGCGTTCGCCACCGATCGTCGACACCACGATCGTGAGCTCGGGATGCGCTCGTGACGTCGCGAGGATCGCCTCGGCCAACTCGTCCGGCGGGCGGGCACCAGGCGTGGTGTCCACGACGAGGACCGAGTGGACGTCGGGATCATCCGCCGTGACGGCAAGGGTGGACACGATGTGCGACGTCGGACCGCGATGACGCTCGGCTACCTCCAGCCCTGCGACGGTGCAGGCGGACGCTGCCAGCTCGACCGCCCCGTCAGAGGATCCGACGACCGCGACGCGACGACCTCCAGGAGGCGGCTGGTCGTTGAGCAGCCGACCCACCGCGAACATCTGCTGGAGCGTCTCGACGCCGATCACCCCGCCCTGACGAAGCATCGCGTCATCGCGCTGCCACGCGACATCACGCAGTGGGCCTCGGGCAGGCGTCGAGGCACGAAGCGCCACCACCGGCTTCAGCAGCGATGCAGCCCGTGCCGCTCGCACGAAACGGGCCGGCAACGGAGCCGACCCGAGGTGCAGCATGACAGCCGAGGTGTCGTCGTCGTCCGCCCAGTAGCTCAGAAGGTCGGCGACGTTCACATCCGCCGACCCTTCCGCCGAGACCACTGTCGACAGACCGAGTCCGACCCGACGAGCGTGGTCGACCAACGCAGCCACCACGTCACCGGACCCGCTGAGCAGTCCCACCGACCCGACAGGCGTCTCCGGACCGTCGGCCATCGCGTGCAGACGGGTCGCAGAGTCGGTGTTGAGCACCCCGGCACTGGCCGGCCCGAGCAGACGCAGACCGTGACGGCGGACGACGTCGAGCACGGCTGCCGTCTCATCGTCGTCGAGAGGCGGGACCACGACCACTGCACCCGCACCTCGCTGACCGCACACCTCGATCACCGCAGACACCGATGCCGGCCGCCCAGCGAGGACGACGAGATCGGTTCCCTCTGGCAGATCGTCGATGTCGGAGTGGTCCAGGACCACGACGTCACCCTGATAACCGCCGCCTGCGATGTTCGCGGCGAACGACCCGTCGTCGGCGACGAGAGCGACCGCCGCCGGACACAACAGGCGACGGACCGACGCTGCCTCCGCGATGCGTCCCCGGCGATCGACGGCAGCCACCACCTCCTCGGTCGGGGTCAGGTCGAACGCGATGTCGACCAGACCGTCGTCGAGCTGGGTCGCCACGTCGTAGCCGGCGACGGCGAACACCTTCAGCATCTTGCGGTTGTTGGGGAGCGTCGAGGCCCGGAACCTGACGATCCCGTTCTCCCGTGCCGCAGCAGCCAGGTACTCCAGCATCAGCGAGGCGAGCCCACGTCCGTGGTGGGCGTCGTCGACGAAGAAGGCGACCTCGGCGGTGTCGGTTCCCTCGTAGCGCTCGTAGCGTGCGACGGCGACGATCTCCTCGTCCAGCACGGCCACGAACGCGACACGATCGATGTGATCCACGTTCGTGAAATGCTCGACGTCACGGTCGGACAGCGTCGGTCGTGGGGAGAAGAAGCGGAAGTAGATCGATTCCGGCGACTGACGTTCGTGGAAGCGCTGGATGCGGTCGGCGTCGTCCGGTCGGATCGCACGCATGCGGACGGTGTGGCCGTCCCGGAGGACGACGTCGGCCTCCCAGCTGTCGGGCTCAGTCGGGTCCACCGGCGGCGACACTACAGCGGCCGCCCCTCTCGCGAGCGACGCTCATCACGGTGGTCCTAACGTGCGCCTCCATGTCGGAGCCGACCAGCGAACCCACCGAGGAGGCACCGACCAGCGACGACCAGCAGGTCGCCGAGCTCGCCCAGCGATACTGGTCCGCAGTGCTGGAGGCAGCCCCCACCTCAGCGACCCTGCTCGGTGTGCACGACCACGACGACCGACTCGAGGACCTGTCCACCGCATCTCAGACGAGGCTCCGCAACGATCTGAACGCCATCCGCTCACGGCTCCATACCCTGCACCCGCGACGCCCGGACGCCGAGGTGACGGCAGCGCTCCTGACCCACCAGCTCGACACTGCGATCGGAGCGATCGACCAGCGGAGGATCGAACTGGCCAGCGACCACATGCTCGGCCCGCACGCGGAGCTCCTGATGACGGCGCCGCAGTTGACCTATCCCGCTCCGTCCGACGCCGTTGCGGCCCTCACCCGCTACGCACAGGTTCCCAGGCTGCTCGGACAGGCCATCGACCGCTTCCGTGACGGCCTCGCCGCCGGCCGGACCCCCGCAGCTGCGGTGATCGCCAGGTCGGTGAACTCGCTGGAGGCGTATCTCGCCACCGCCGAGGAGGACGACCCGTTCCTCGCACCGGCTCTCCCTGACGGCACGAACGGCTCGGCGTGGGACGGAGCAGACCGTTGGAGGGTCGAAGCGTCCGAGATCGTCCACGACCTGATCCGGCCGGGCTTCGCCGCCTACCTCGGCGTCCTGCGCGACGAGCTCGCCCTGTCAGCGCGTGACGACGACCATGCCGGTTGGTGTCACCTCCCCGACGGCGAGGAGCTCTACACCTCGCTCGTCCGGGCCCACACGACCCTCGAGATCGAGCCCTCGGAGCTCCACGAGCTCGGTCGTCGACTGACCGAGGAGGTCCTGCCCGCCGAGTATGAGCCGCTGGGCTCCGAGGTCTTCGGCACCGCCGACATCCAGGAGATCTTCACACGGCTGCGGACCGACCCGGAGCTCCGCCACCGCGATGCCACCGAGATCCTCTCCATCGCCACAGACACCGTCGCCCGAGCCACCGCTGCGATCCCCGACTGGTTCGGCCGTCTCCCCGCCAGTCCCTGCACGGTTGCGCCCGTTCCCTCCTTCCTGGCAGCGGACGCTCCGTACGCCTACTACTTCCCTCCCGCCGTCGACGGGTCCCGGGGCGGCACCTACTTCATCAACACCGCCGATCCGACCGAGGCGTCTCGCACAGAAGCGGAGTCGATCGCGTTCCACGAGGCCATCCCCGGCCATCACCTCCAGATCGCCATCAGCCAGGAGCTCGATGACCTCCCCGACTTCCAGCGCCACGACGGAGCCACCAGCTACATAGAGGGTTGGGGGCTATACGCCGAGCGACTCGCCGACGAGATGGGCCTGTATTCATCGCCTCTCGACCGTCTCGGGATGCTCACCGCTGACTCGTGGCGTTCCGCCCGGCTGGTCGTCGACACCGGTCTGCACGCTCTGGGGTGGAGCCGCCAACGCGCCGTCGACTACTTCGTCGAGCGCACCCCGGTCCCCATCGATCAGATCGCACCCGAGGTCGACCGGTACCTCGCCATGCCGGCCCAGGCCCTCTCCTACAAGGTGGGCCAGCTCCACATCGAGGAGCTGCGCCGTCGGGCGCAGGCCACCATGGGAGAGCGGTTCTCGATCGCCGCCTTCCACGACGTCGTGCTCGGCTCCGGAGCGGTGACCCTGCCGGTGCTCGACCAGCTCATCGGTCGATGGACGGCGACCGCGGCACCTGACCGAGCTCGGCGCGGATGATCCCAGCGAGCTGCAGCGGGCGGTCGCCCTGGATGCTGTGTCCCGCGCCGTCGACTAGCACGACCCTCGCGTCCGGTCGGAGGCGTGCGAGCTCGGCGACGTCGTCGTCACCGACCACCGGGCTGAGCGCGCCGCGCGCCAGCAGCAACGGACAGTCGGCCTCCGCGACCGCCTCCCAGAGAGCCGGGCCGGGCAAGGCCCCCACGGTGGTGTCGGCTCCCGACGCCGCACCCGTCGACCCGGCACCGGACTCAGAGCCGTCGAGGTCGGTGAGCTCGGCGATCGGGCGTCGGTCGTAGTTCCATTCCCATGACCCGTCGGGCAGTCGATGGGCGTTGTGCAGGATCCCCCGCCGCAACGACTCGTGGGTCCTGGTCGGGTTGAACTCGACGGTCCGCTCGAAGATCTCGGCGAACGACGGGAACGACTGCGGCCCGGCGATGAAGTCGTGGACGGCCTTCGCCTTCTCGGCGGTCACTCCGGGGGTGATGTCGACCAGCACCAGCCGTCCCACGAGGTCTGGGACGCGGGTCAGAGCGATCGACGTGAGCCCACCCAGGGACATCCCGACCACCAGCCTTGCGTGCGGAGCGAGAGCGCAGAGCGCCGAGGCGAGGTCCTCGGCGTTGGCGAACGGGTCGTACCGTCGGTCGTCACGCCACGATGAGTGACCGTGACCCGGCAGGTCCAACGCCAGGAGCGGGGTCGGCCGAAGGGCCAGGGCGACGGTGTCCCAGGTGTGCGCGTTCTGCGCCCCACCATGGACCAGCACCGCATGCGGCTCGCCGTCACCCCAACGGAGCCCGGACACCTGTCGTCCGTCGGGGAGCTCGTGCACGACGCGCTCGACCAGCGCGTCACCGGGCGGGTCGAGGTCGTATTCCCCGCAGTTCTCGTGCAGGTACGAGAACTCCTCGTAGGTGAACGAGGGATCGTCGGGATCGGCACCGGGAACCGGGATGGGCATCAGGTCAATCTACGTGCGCTCCTCCTTCCCCGCGTTCTGTGTGTATCTGACGTCGCAGGGCGACGTCAGATACACACAGAACGCCGGAGGGAGAGGCGCGCGGGTGACAAGATGACGGGTCGCCCGGTCGAGCGAGGGGGATCCCATTGGCTGTTCAGAAGGATCGGGGCGGGAGCATCCGGGTGTCCACTGGTGCCGTCATCGCCGTCCTGGCCATCCTGGTGATGGCACCCGGTTGCACCAAGGACGCCGACACGGCGACCACCGCCCGGTCCGTCGCCGACCTCCCTCCCGACGTCCAGCGCGCCGACTTCGCCGTCCGAGGGAGCCTCGAGCAGGTGTCCGTCGAGGACGCGACACCAGGCGAGGAGCTGGCGCTGCACGACCGCTCCGGTGCCTCTGTCGCGGTCGGGACCGCTGACGAACAGGGTTCCCTCCTGTTCCGACTCGTCGAGCCCGGCAAGGGGTACAGGGTGGCGACCACGACCTCGGCGGTCACGGCGTCGGACCCGATCGACGTCCGGAGCGTGGATGGTTCCGTTCCGGAGCAGAGCTTCTACGACGACCAGGACCTCGCTGCCGGCTTCACCTACATCACGACCCGTGACGGCACGACCCTGTCGGCGTCGGTCTACCTGCCGGGGCCCGTCGAGAGCGGTCCGTATCCGACCGTCGTCGAGTACTCCGGATACGACCCGTCACGACCCGGTCGGAACCTCATCCAGGAGAACGCCGAGGCGTTGGGGCCGATCCTCGGCGGAGACCCCGACACCTTGTGCGCGGCGGTTCCCTTCGCCTGCGACGCTCCCGCCCAGCCCGGCTCCCTACTCGCCCTGTCAATGGGATACGCCGTGGTCGCCGTCAACGTCCGCGGCACGGGATGCTCCGGCGGCGCCTACGACTTCTTCGAACCCCTCCAGCTCACCGACGGCTACGACGTCATCGAGACCGTCGCCTCGCAGGCCTGGGTCCGCAACCACAAGGTCGGCATGGTCGGGCTGAGCTACCCGGGGATCGCACAGCTCTTCGTCGCTCAGACCCGACCCCCGTCGTTGGCGGCGATCACCCCCCTCTCGGTGTTCGACGACACCGTCCGTGGAACCCTCGCTCCCGGCGGGATCTTCAACGACGGGTTCGCCCTGAGCTGGGCCGACGAGGTCGGGACGAAGGCGCAGCCCTACGGGCAGGGCTGGGAACGCGCCCGGGTCGACGCCGGGGACACGACCTGCGAGGCCAACCAGAAGTTGCGGGGCCAGAACGTCGATGCGGCCAAGAAGGCCAAGGAGCACCGCTACTACCCGCCCGAGATCGCCGATCCGCTCAACCCGTCGTTGTTCGCCGACCGGATCGAGGTACCGGTGTACCTGACAGGCTCCTTCCAGGACGAGCAGACCGGCGGCCGCTTCCCCCTGCTGTTCGACGAGTTCACCAACGCACCGGTCGTCCACTTCACAGCGATGAACGGCGCCCACGCCGACGGGTTCGCTCCCGTCAACCTCGCCGAGTGGAAGACCTTCCTCGATCTCTACGTCGCAGACGAGCTGACGCCGGTTCCGCCGACCGTGCAGGTGTTCGCCCCGTTGATCATGGAGCAGATCTTCTCGGCGAACGTCGCCCTCCCGCCGCTGCGGTTCCTCGACGGCGTAACCCTCGAGGATGCTCGAGCCCTCTACGAGGCCGAGCCGCCGATCCGAATCCTGTTCGAGAGCGGCGCCGGCGACGCGGATCAGCCTGGCGCTCCGGTGCCGACTGCGGCGGTTCGCACGACCACGTGGCCGCCGCCGGGTACCGAACCTGCCTTCTACCACCTCGGCCCGGACGGCACCCTGACCACCGATCCGCCGAAGGAGGACGGCGCCGACACCTCCAGCCGCTTCGCCGTGGACCCAGAGCTCGCCAGGACGACGACGTTCCAGGGCGGCACGAGCGACATCTTCCACGCACTACCTGCCTACGACTGGCGACAGGAGCCGCGCGGCTCGGCATCGGTGTTCGTCACGGAGCCGCTGAGGAGCGACCGGATCTTCGCCGGCAGCGCCAGCGCGGACCTGTGGATCCGCACCGACGGGGACGGCGCCGACGTCGGCGTCACTCTCTCCGAGGTGCGACCGGACGGCAAGGAGACCTTCATCCAGTCCGGGGTGCTCCGCTCCGCGATGCGGAAGGTCGCTGCGGGCTCCACCGACCTGCTGCCGTTGCACACCGGCTACGAGACCGACGCCGAACCGCTCGAGCGCAACGAATGGACGAAGATGCGCGTCGAGATCTTCCCGTTCGCCCACGTCATCAGGGCGGGATCACGGATCCGCCTGTCGGTCCACACCCCCGGTGGTGACCGTCCCCGGTGGACCTACATCATCGACCAGCAACCGGCGGGCACCCACATCGACGTCGGACACTCCCCGGAGCACCCGTCGAGGCTCGCCCTACCGCTGTCCCCGGACCTGCTTCCCGCCGGGTCCTACCCTGCGACGTTGCCGCCGTGTCCGGGGCTCCGCGGCCAACCGTGTCGGACGTTCGAGGAGTTCGTCAACACCCCCACTCCGGCTGACTGACCTCGCACACCGATCAATGCGGTGAGACCGTCGCGCACTACGGTCCGTTGCGCATGAACAGCCAGTTCAGCGTGAACAGCCTGGAGGAGATGCTCGAGGCGACCGAGGACCTCGAGAGCGGTCGGACGGGTCCGATCCCGACGTCGACCGGCTCAGTTCGACGCGGTCCTGGCGCGGACGGGATCTGACGCGGGGCGAGATGGGACGACGCGACGGTCCGTGGCTCGATGACGACGAACAGACCGCGTGGCGGTCGTACCTGGCGATGCACGACGAGCTCATGCTGCGACTCGAACGCGGGCTGCAGGCCCGTTCGGGCCTCTCTCTCGGTGACTTCGCCGTGCTGGTCGAGCTCTCCGAGTCCGAGAACGCCACGATGCGACCGACCGAGCTGAGCCGACGGCTCCGCTGGGAGCAGAGTCGGCTCTCCCACCGTCTGCGTCGCATGGAGCGGCGCGACCTCGTCCGCCGGACCGAGTGCGACGAGGACGGACGCGGTGCCGTCGTCGAGCTCACCGCCACGGGACGGAGGACGATCGAGGAGGCTGCACCGGGCCACGCCGGTGAGCTGCGCTCGGTGCTCGTCGACGTCCTCGGAGCGAACGGGATGCGCACGCTCGGGCAGATCTCCGAGTCGGTGCTAGCCGCGCTCCGCACCACGACCGGCACCACGACCGGCGCAGAGCCCACCTCGGACTGACAAGCCGGACGACGGACCGACCCAACGCGAACGGATCGCGGGTCCGGAGTCCCATGCCACGGGACTTCAACTCGACGGCCGCCGTGCCGATGTGGAAGGTCGGATGCTCTCGTTCCTCCTCTGGCCGCTCTTCGTCCTCTTGCCCGGAGCGTCGACGGTGCTCCTCGTTCGCCCCTCGATGCTCCGACGTCCAGTGCTGCTGGTGGCTGTGGCGCCTGCGCTGACGTTCGCCGTGTCCATGGTCACGGCGACCCTCCTCGACCGGGTGAGGGTCGGTCCGTGGCCTGGAGTGCTGGTGATCTCGACGGTGCTGGCGATCGGCGCTGCGGTCCGACTGCTCCTCCGACGCCGCCACGGCGCCAAGCGGGGAGGACACGTCCCCGACACGGAGGCGACCCCGTCGGAACGGGCGACGAGCGCCACCGCGGGGGAACGGAGCCTTGCGCTCTGGCTCCTCGTCGGCGCCATCCTCGTCGGCGCAGCCATGTGGCTCGCTCCCGGACTCCCGAGCGTGCCGCTCAACCGCGATGTGCAGAACCACGCGTACTTCGTCGCCCGGATGGCACACGAGAACACCGTCGACACGGACGTCGTCCTCAGCCAGAGCCCGACCGACCCGGCCTCGGTGGCCTCCTACTACCCGCTGGCCTCGCACGTGACCGTCGCGACGGCTCGACGAGCCACCGGCCAGCCGATCGCCGAGCTCCTCATCGCATGGGCGGCCATGTCGGCGATCCTCGTCCTTCCGTGCGGCCTGTACTCGCTGGGCAGGCGCCTCGCTCCCGATCGGCCCCTGATCGCGGGGTTCGCAGCACTGGCCGGGTCAGGCCTCGCGGTGTTCCCGTACCAGCCGTTCGTCTGGGGCGGAGTGGCCTTCCTCGTGACGATGACCCTCGTGCCGGGCGTCCTCGCCCTGGCCCTAGAGTCCGTCGACCGGCGCGACACGGCGCTGATCGGCCTCACCGCTGCGTCGGTCCTCGGAGTGGCCCTCGCCCACACCTCCGAGGTCGTGCTCTTGGCGATCCTGTTGGCGGGGTTCGCCGCGTGGGACCTCTGGGGTTCAGGGACCGCCGACCGCGACCCGCGGGAACGGCGCCGAACAGCAGCGGTGTGGGGATCCCTCGCAGCGATGTGCGCCGTCCTCCTGCTGCCGGAGCTGCTCGCCATGCTCGCAGGGAGCAGCGAGCGTGCTCCTATCGCCGAGACCCTCGACGTGGGGGTGATCGAGACCATCAGGAGAGGGGTCTCCTTCGATGTGGACGAGGGACCGCCGCAACCTCTCATCGGCGGCCTCGCCCTGATCGGCGCTGCGATCCTCCTCGCGGGACGACGGAATCGACCCCTCCGACGGTTCGCGCCGTTGATGGCGACCCTCGGGCTCCTGGCGCTGCTGGTCGTCGCCACCTCGATGTCCGGAGCTCCTTGGGACGCGATGCGTGTCCTGACGGTGCCGTGGTACAGGAGCTACTGGCGACTCACGTACAACGTCGCCCTCTTCGCTCCGTTGTTCGTCGGCGTCGCAGGGGCAGCAGCGTGCGACCTGGCCGTCCGACGCAGCGGTCGGCCGGTCGGCATCCACGGAGCCGTGCTCGCCGTGTCGCTCGTCGTCATCTCCACACCAGTCGTCTGGACCACCATGCAGGGCACCGGGGTGCGTGACCGGGCGTTCTCCGCCGAGGAGCTGGCGTTGTTCCACGACCTCCGCGCTGAGGTGGCAGAGGGAGACGGAGACGGGTCCCGGGGCCGCACCTCCGCCGTGCTCAACCAGGAGAACGATGCCAGTGCATGGGCCTATGCCATCGCCGGGGTTCCGACCTTCTCAGGACTGAAGGGCTACACGGCGGGATCAGCCCCGGAGGACCGCTCCTACCTCCTCCGTCGGATCGCAGACGCGTCGACAGACGGACGCGTCCGGCAGCTACTCCGACGTTGGAACATCGACCTCGTGCTCGTCGCCGACGGGACCTACAGCCGTGAACGGGCGACCATCACCTCCGACGAGCTGCGTGACGCCGACGGATTCCGCGTCATCGACCACCGCGGCCGCTACTGGGTGTTCGCCGTCCCGTCCCTGGATGACGCCGGCCAACACGAGGTCAGCGCGGGAGCCGGATGATCGCCGGAACCACGGAACCCCTGCCCGAGGGCAGGGGTTCCGTCTCTGTGGGCGTAACAGGACTTGAACCTGTGACCTCTTCCGTGTCGAGGAAGCGCTCTAGCCGTCTGAGCTATACGCCCGCGAGCGGGACAATGTAGCAGGCTGCCGCCAGCGCCCGGCACGGCTGGGGACCGCGCGAGAACCGAAGACGGTCACCCGGGACCCGACTACGGGCCGCCCTCGGGGTCGGGAGCGAGAACGCCGACCGCGACCACCACGATCAGACCGACGAGGAACAGGACCCACAGCCCTGGACCGGGTCCGGAGCGGATCCCCTTCATCCCCAGTCCCCACTCCAGGACGGTGAACAGCATCAGCGACGCTCCAGTGGTCGCTGCGAGCAGCCGACCGGCCCGCTCCTTCTCCGCAGCGACGAGGACTCCAGCAACGGCCAGTAGGACTCCGAGGACCACCGCCACCCATCCGCGCCCCATCGAACCGTCGACACGCTCCCACCCAGTCTCCGTGTAGGGGATCCGACCACCGGTGTCACGCCAGCTCATCAGCGTGCAGGCGCCGGCAGCGAGTGCGGCGAGGAGCAGGATGGCGGTCAGAAGCACGTCACGTCGCCTCGTCGGCGTCACCGGAGCGGTCGGAGGTGGTTCCACCCCACCGAGCGGCGTGCCGCCCTGCCACGACTTTGCCGACAGTCCGACAGATCCACCGACCCCTGCACCTGCACGCGCCCCTGCCGACGGCGCCGAGCTGCTCGACGGCGGGACCCACTGCGACGAGATCAGGTCTTCCACCGGAAGGGGCGTGGAGAACGTCGGGTCCGTCACCCCTCCAGCTTGCCAGGCCGCACCGGCCGCTCGGGACGCGACCCGACGGACGCCTCAGGGTCGACGCCACAACACGAACGGCAGGAGCAAACCGGCGCCCCCCGAACGGAGCTCCTCGCAGACGACCGTCATGGTCCAGCCCGAGCGCAGGGTGTCGTCGACGACGAGCCCGGGACCCGGAGGCGGCTCCGCGGCGACGTCGAACGCGCCGAGCACGTTCGACGCCTGGGTCATCGAGTTCTCCATGCGGTCCTGCGGCGGGGCGTCGACCCTCGTCCGACGGACGGCATCGACCAGTTCGAGCCGTCCGACCTCAGCCAGACGCCGGGCGAGTCCCGACACCAACAACGGACGCGAACGACTGGGGATCCAGGTGATCCAGGTCGGGCGCCGACCCCAGTCCCACGCCTTGAGCGCCGCAGCCACGCCCCGAAGCAGGTCGTCGCCGGGCTCGGCATCCGGCGCCAGGAGCAACGGAGCGAGGACCTCTGCCCAACCCGGATCGCTCCCGAACGCGAGAGCACGACCCTCTTCCGGGCGAAGCTCCGTCGGGATGCGTCCTTTGCGCGTGTCGAGCCCACGCGGCCACTGCTTGCGGGGCTCGAGTCGGATCACGGCCTTCCGGAGGTGCTGTTGGGCTGCGGCGAGCCGGTCAGGGTCGACGTGACTCTCCACACCGACCCCCGTGCAGTTGTCGCAGCGGCCGCAGTCCACCGCTCCCGGGTCATCGAGGGCCTCGCGGAGGAAGCGCAGGCGGCACCCGTCGCCGATGACATAGGAGCGCATGGCCGCCTGCTCCGCCCGTCGATGCTCGGCCAACCGCCGGTGTCGCTCCTCGTCGTAGGTCCAGATCCGATCCGTCCTGGCCCACGCGCTTCCCTCACGGTCGACCGCCCCGTCCACGTCGAGGATCTTGAGGAGCACCTCGAGTCGACCACGGCGCAGGTTCACCGCCCCCTCCAGATCGGCGACGGTGCAGGGTCCCGACCGCTCGAGCGCAGCAAGCACGTCGTCGACGATCCGCTTGGGCGGCATGGCCGTCGAGTCGAAGTACGCCCACACGTCACCGTCGGTCGGCGTCGGGACCAGGACGACCTCCGCGTCGGTCGCTCCCCGACCGGCCCGACCCACCTGCTGGTAGTAGGACACGGGCGAGGAGGGAGACCCGATGTGCACCACGTAGGACAGACGCGGGTTGTCGTATCCCATGCCGAGCGCACTCGTCGCCACCACGCACCCGAGATCCCCCGAGTCGAGGGCGTCCTCGATCCGGGACCGCTCCGCAGGATCGGTCGCACCCGTGTACGCCGCTGCCGACAGGCCCTCGGTTGCGAGGTACGACGCTGTTCGCTCGACCTCTGACACGGTGAGGCAGTAGACGATCCCCGGGCCCGGACGTGACCTGATCCAGCCCGCGAGCCACGCCAGCCGCTCCCCCGCAGTCGGGAGCTCGGCGACGCCGAGGCGCAACGAGCGACGGTCGAGTGACCCTCTGAACGTCCGTGTGTCGGCACCGATCTGCTCGGCGACGTCGTGCGTGACGCGGTCGTTGGCCGTGGCCGTCGCGGCCAGCACCGGCACCTCGGCCGGCAGCGACCCGAGCACGTCGGCGATCCGGCGGTAGTCGGGACGGAAGTCGTGGCCCCAGTCCGAGATGCAGTGCGCCTCGTCGATGACCAGGAGCCCGATCCGCGCCGTGAGCGGCCCGAGGACCTCACGCCGGAACCGCGGGTTGTTCAGCCGCTCCGGGGAGATCAGCAGGACGTCGACGTCATCGGCGTCGATCCGTTCCTCGATGGCGGACCAGTCGTCGAGGTTCGCCGAGTTTATGGTCTCGGCACGGATCCCGGCCCTGACAGCGGCCGACACCTGGTTGCGCATGAGTGCGAGCAGAGGAGACACGACCAGCGTCGGGCCGGCCCCGCCATCACGCAGGAGCCTGGTGGCGATCCAGTACACGGCCGACTTGCCCCAACCCGTCGCCTGGACGAGAAGGACCCGGGACCGGTCCTGCACCAACGCCCTGATCGCGTCGGCCTGGTCGGGACGCAGGACGGCGTGGGCTCCGGCGAGATCGACGAGGGTCGCCCCCGCTGCCCCGAGGAGGTCGTCGTCGTGGGTCGGAACGGAATGGGTGTTCACGGTCGCCCATGCTCGCAGACGGCCGTGACAGGGCGACGCAGCCGACCGCGCTCGGGCCTGTCGGCGGGACCGACCCGGTGCGGGGTCCGCGGCGACGTCCGGCGGGAGTGCACCTGGGCACCCCGCCGGACCGTCCGCCGAGGCGACGACGGGAATCGAACCCGTGTACAAGGCTTTGCAGGCCTCTGCCTCACCACTCGGCCACGTCGCCAGGAACGGCCCAGACTAGTGCGGACCGGACGGATCCGGTTCTCCAGCGCTCCAGCAGCACGCGACGGAGCCCCTGGAAGCGGCAGCAGGATGCCGCGACCTCCAGGGGCTCCGGTTGGAGCGGACGACCGGCCTCGAACCGGCGACCTCAACCTTGGCAAGGTTGCGCTCTACCAACTGAGCTACGTCCGCAAGGAGAGCCGATCGTAGCAGAGGGGCGCGGAGCGACAAATCACGGCGCGCACCCACCCACCCCGACGAGAGAAGGGTCACACGCTCGACGCAGCGATCGTCAGTCACCTCTGATGCGCTCTGCGAGCGCCACCGCCAGGGCCACCTCGCTGATGGCGTCGACCGTGGAGCTCCTGTCTCCCTGGGAGAACGTCAACGACGCGACATCACGGTCGTGGAGCCCACGCACGACCAGGTCCGCTCCCAGCCCGAAGGCGTCGACGATGGGCTGCCAGCGACGCCCGTTGACCACCAGGACGCGGCGGTTCGTGAGGACGACCACCGCCTGTTGGCCCAGCATCTGGCCGGTGACCGCAGCCACGACCACCTCGTCCCGGCCCAGGATCGCTCCCGCGACCGAGATCGGAATCGCAGCGGCCTCGACGGCCTCGGGTCGGAGGCGCGCCACCGCCTGAGCGAGACCGTGGACGTCGGCGATCGGCGTCGAGACGCCTCCGGCGGGGGCACCGGCCGCGCCGTCCGCCAGCGGCCCCCTTGTTGTCGGGAGATGGACCATTGGTGGCACCTCGGGCGGCGTCCACTGTGGTGGCGGTGCTGGCGGTGGTGCTGGCGCTGGTGGCGGTTCCGGGTACGGCTGCACCGACGGCTCCGGCGGCGGCAGGAACGACTCCACCGGTGGGGTCGGCGGGGGACTCGGCGGTGGGAACGGCTCCACAGGTGGGGTCGGCGGGGGGAACGGCTCCACAGGCGGGAGGAGCGAGCCATCCGCGGGCGGAGGAGCTGAGACGCCGGTCGATGTGAGCCAGATCTCCTGATCGGTGGAGGCCGGCACGGTTCCGCCGATCGTCGACTCCACCGCGTCCGGATTGGCCGTCGTGCTCCACATGGTGTCGCCGGCAACGGGCACGACCGGTGGGACGACCTCAGCGTTGGGGACCGCGACGGTCGTGAAGAGGTCGTCCGCCTCGGAGTCCCGGAACTGGGAGCCGCAACTGACGCATCGCCGGGAGTCAACCGGGTTGTACGCGTTGCAGTAGGGACAGGGCCAGTCCCAGACCTCGTCCTGGATGATCTCGGACACCTGCTCCACCCTTGCCGTCGAGATGGGTCATCGGCGGTGGCATCGGTTCCACAGCGGCGACGCCGATGCAGACCCGGCCGAGCGCCGACTGCTCGGTCACCAGCGTATTGGATCCCCCGCCTGACACCTCCCCCTCACGTCCAACGACGCGAAGCCCAACGGGCTCAGCGGGAGTCAGCGGGACGGAGGTCGATCCTCAGCTCGAGCACACCATCGACCAGGCTCACCTCGGCGTCACCGAGCATGGCGAAGTCACGGAAGTCGGTCTCGGCCTGCTGGATGAACTCCCGTCGGGCCTCCCCTTCGACCGGGGGGATCTGGCGTCGCCTGACGGCCGTCGCCCGCTCACGGAACCGCTCCACCATCGCCTGGGGATCGAATGACTCCATGATCCGAGACTACAGCCCGCCACCCGAGGCACCGGGAGGGTGCTCTCCCTTCAGAGGACCCTCCCCGTCAAGGACCCTCCAGTTCAAGGACCCTCGGAATGGGACGAGAAGAAGTCACCGACACTCTGCTCACGCATCGGCTGCTCGGTCCCGTCGGAGGCCACGATCGTCGCTCCCCTCCGGCGCTGCGACCGGCCGACCCGACCAGGTCGGGTGCAAAACCAGAAGTACACCGTGACCCCGGAGATCACGACCGCCAGGAAGATGAGGCCGATGACGGCCAGGTTCAGCCTCGTCGTGGCGGCCTCGGACTCCGTGACCCGCTCCTCGAGAGCCGGCACCGTGGTGCGCGGAACCACCACGCTGGTCGTGGTGGTCGCCGGTGGCTCCGAGCTCTCGGTCTCCTGCTGTTCGGACGGCTGTTCCGCCGGCTGTTCCGGATCATCCTGGAATCGGGTCGTACGGACCCCGTCAACAGCGTGAGCAACCCCGGAGGGTGACGCCGACGCGAACGGCGCTGTCAGCATCAGGAACACGATGGACAGCACCGTCAACGACAACACCGTCAAGGACAGCACAGCTACAGCCGGCACCGGCGGTGCCGGCCTCCTGTCCGATCGGACAGCAACTCCTCTCGACATGGCGCGCACCCTACCTTCCGGAACCGGACGTCCAGCTCCCGCCGACGGTCGCCGCCGGGACGCACCTGACTCGACGTGCACCCTCACGCCCGACCGACGGCCTCGAGAGCACGGAGCACGTCGGCGACGAGATCGGCGGAGTCCTCGAGTCCGACCGACATCCGGATGGTGCCTGGGCCGATACCGGCCTCGGCCAGCTCCTCCGGGAGCAGTCCCACGTGGGTGGTCGAGGCAGGATGTGTGACGAGCGTCTCGGGGCCGCCCAGGGAGGGGGCGAGTCGACAGATCCGGGTGGACTCGACGAAGCGGCTCCCGGCGTCGAGCCCGCCGACGAGGTCGAAGGTGAGCAGCCCCCCTGTCAGACGCATCTGTCGTGCGGCGAGCCCGTGCTGCGGGTGCGATGCGAGCCCGGGGTGGCGCACCTCCGACACCCGATCGTCCTCCTCCAGCAGGCGGCCGATCCGCAGAGCGGACTCCGTCTGGTGGCGAAGGCGGACGCCCAGGGTGCGCAAGCCGCGGAGACCGCCCGCCGCGTCGAACGGCGAGGCGTTCGCACCCTGGAGGACGGCGAATCCCCAGATCCAGTCCAGGAGCTCACGGCTGCCGGACACCACGCCGAGGCTGACGTCGTTGTGGCCGCCGATCGCCTTGGTCGCCGAATGGAGGGAGATGTCGACGCCGTGGTCGAGCGGCCTCTGTCCGAGTGGGGTGCCGAACGTGGAGTCCACGGCCTTCACCGGGCCGGGGATCCGGCCGAAGGCCTCGAGGTCGACCAGATCGAGCCTCGGATTGGCCGGAGTCTCGGCGAACAGGAGCATCGTCTCACCGGGTCGGACAGCGGCCGTCCACGCATCCGGGTCGCTGCCGTCCACGAACGTGACGTCGATGCCCATCCGTGGACAGACACCCTGGAACAGCATCTGGGTCCCCCCGTAGAGCTGACGTTGCGTGACCACGTGATCGCCCGCCGAGCACAGACCGAGGACCACGGCGGTGACCGCTCCCATGCCCGACGAGAACGCTCTCGCGGCCTCGGCACCCTCGAGCTCGGCGACTGCGTCCGCGAACGCGCCGACGGTCGGGTTCCCGTAACGGCTGTAGAAGGAGTCGGCGGTGGTGGAGGTGGCCATCCGACGCCCTTCCTCGACGCTGGCAGTGACGAAGGTCGACGACGTCACGATCGTCGGGGCGAGAGCCGTCCCGTTGCGCGCCCGGCCGGAGGTGACAGCGAGCGTCTCCGGAGCCAGGTCCTCGCTGGGCGGCTCGGAGACGGGGGTTCCCTCCTCACGAGGAGAGCCCTCGGCGGCAGTGGTCTCGGTCATGTCGCCTCCAGGAACGCCCGCACCTGCGGGCTGAGTTGCGCCGTCTCGATCAGGAACCCGTCGTGTCCGTGCGGGGAGTCGATGTCGACCCAGGTAACGTGGCCACCGACGGAGCTGATGCCGTCGGCGAGGACCTGCTGCTGGATCGGCGGGTACAAGCCGTCGGATCGGACCGCTGCCACCAGCACAGGTGCCTTGATCCGCGACAACGCCGCCTCGGTGCTGCCACGGCCCCGTGCCACGTCATGCAGGTCCATCGCCCGGTTCAACCTGATGTAGCTGTTGGCGTCGAACCGACGGGCCAGCTTCAGCCCGTGGTAGTCGAGGTAGCCCTCGACGTCGAAGATCGGGTCGAGGGAGAAGTCCATCCGACCGAGCAGGCTGCGGTGGAACCGGTCGGTGAAGACCTCGTCGCTTCGGTAGGTGACCTGGGCACACATGCGTGCCACGGCCAGACCTCTGTGCGGTCCGTCGTCCGGTTCCGCGTCGTAGTAGTCACCGCCCCGGAAGCGCGGATCGGCCTGGACCGCCATTCGTCCGATGTGGCTCCACGCGATCTGTTGCGCCGACGCCGACGCCGTCGTGGAGGCCATGACGACCGCACCCACCCGGTCGGGGAACATCGTCGCCCACTCGAGTGCCTGCATGCCGCCCATCGAGCCGCCGACAACGGCCTTGAACCGGGTGATCCCCAGCTGGTCGGCCAGCAGCGCCTGGGTCCGCACCATGTCGCGGATCGTGACCACGGGGAAGGTCGATCCGTACGGCCGACCGGTCGCAGGGTCCACGGTCGACGGACCAGTCGTGCCCTGACAGCCCCCGAGGACGTTGGTGCAGACGACGAACAGCTCGTCGGTGTCGATCGCCCGACCTGGACCGACGAGGGCGTCCCACCAACCCGGAGTGAGCTGGCCGGGGCCCGTCCGCCCGGCGAGGTGGGCATCACCGGTGAGGGCGTGGCACACGAGGACCGCGTTCGACGAGTCGGACGCCAGGTCCCCCCACGTCTCGTACGCGACGTCGACGGTCGAGAGCACCCCACCGCCCTCCAGTCGCAGCGGGCGCGCGAGGCCAGGATCGACCGTGGGATCCGCCCCGGCGACCCTCGCGAAGCGGCGCCACGCCGGGGGATCACCCGTCCGCCACGCGCCGGACGCGGGGACGGCGGAGCCGGTCGGCCCCGAACCGGTGGGAGTTCGCTGTGAGTTCTGCGGGCAGGGGTCGTTCACGTGTGTCGGCTCGTGTCGGCGGAGCGTTCAGCGCGCGGGTGCCGGACCAGGGGGACGCCGCTCGGCGGCGACGTTCTCGGACACTTGGTTGCCACCGGCTCCGCCGGTCGGCCACATCCCCGCCGGAGCGGGATGGCACCTTGGGTGTCCGCCCCAGGTTGCCGGACCCCTCGCAGGGCCACTCCTGATGATCCACTCACGAAACACGCTCCGACCCCACTCGGTCAAGCTGCATCACCTCTCCGACCCGACGCCGACGACACGCGTCGGGCCGCCGGGTCGCCGATCGGCCCGAGCGAGCCACCATTCCAGGATGGCCGCGTCGATGCCCCGACCATGGGCGAGCTCCATGGTCCGTCCCAGCTCGCGCAGAAGCCGCGTCCGCTCGCTCGGCGGACACGTGTGGAGCTCACGAACCAGCAGAGCGCCCTGCGACCAAGCGTCCCGATCGACCGGGAGCGGAACCGACCGGACCCACGACGCCGTGAGACGGAACGTGCCGCTCGACAACCCCGACCCTGCCCGCTCCGAAGCGGCGCTCGCCGCGAGCGACGGCGCGCTCAACGCCGCGACCAGGTGCCACGGGTCGATGCGCTCCCCGAGCCGGGGCTCGACGCTGATGACAGGGGTCACCGGGATCAGGGATCCCGTGGGATCGGCGACGGCCTCCGGCACCCGGGTCTGCGTCGCCACGAGCGCCTTCGGCACCATCCGATCGGCGCCCCAGCCCGACACCCGTCCGGATGTCGCAGAGAGCGAGTCGAGATCGAGCCTGGGGCTCACGACCCGTCGGCCGGCCAGTCGACGCGGGGTCTCGGTGTCGAGGCTGGCGACGTCGATCATCCCGCTGGTCACCAGCCGTGGCGCGTCGGCGGCCCAACCGGGCTCCCCCTCGACACGGGCGGAGCGGGCAAGGGCGTAGAACTCGTCACGGAACCCTGCGGTCACGACGGCGACCTCGCCGAGAAGGACCCGATCGGGCGCTGAGGCGCCCGCAGCCACGGCTGGAACGCCGAGGCCGGCGGCGAGGAGCGCACCCCAGCTCGAACGCTGCGCCGGCACGGGAACCGACCGCCCCAGCGGTGACCCACCCCAGTGGACCTCCACGAGGGGAGTCGACGACGCCCGACTGTGGATCTCGTCGGGTCCGAGGGGGCGACGGAGGATCGGGGCGCACACCTCGACGTCCGCATCGAAGTGGTGCTCCGCGTCTGCCCACAGCCCCACCAGGTGGCCGTCGGCGAGCAGTCGGTCGCGCACGGCGGTGGCGTCCCGCGCCGAGAGGAACGACTGGGGCTCGATCATGACGCACACTCCGCCAGGGGCGAGCAACCCGGCCCCGACCAGCAGGAAGGCCGCAGCGTCGTCGACGTACGGCCCGAGCTCGCCGAACCTCGCACGCATGGCGTCCCGACGTCGAGCGTCACGCGCCGTGTCCACGGTCCGCTGCGCGAGGAACGGAGGGTTCCCCACGACCAGGTCAGCGTTCGCCCCGAACGGCGTCGACTCGAGAAGGGGGTCGAGTTGCAGGATCCGCGACCCGACCTCGTCACCCACTTCGTGGAGCGCAGCCCAACGTCGTAGCGCCTCGATGCAGTGACGCAGCGCAGCGGGATCGACATCGCAGCCGCCCAGGCACCCGAGAGCGGCGGCCGGCTCGACACCCCTCGCGACGAGCGCATCGGCCACAGCCAGGAGGAAGCTCCCCGCGCCGCAGGAAGGGTCCACGACGAGGGTCGGGATCCGGCCGAGATGCGCGAGCGCGAGCTCGACCAGACGCGACGCCAGAGCATCCGGGGTGGCATGGGAACCGAGCGAGCGGCGTCTCAGCGGGCTCTGCGACGCCGCATGCTCACGGACCGCGCCACGTGGAGCTGGCACTCGTCGCCCCGGTCCCGCCGGAGGCGGCGATCCCGACGTCGCGATGGGCCTCAGCGCTCGGACCAGTCTGCGACGTCGGCGAGCCGCGGATCGTTGGAGAACACCTCGACGATCGGCACATCGAGGCCGAGGCGCTTCTGGAGCCGTTTGATCTCGAGCTCCTGGTTGTAGATCAGCAGCGACACGACGACACCCGACCCGCCGGCTCGTGCGGTCCGACCCGACCGGTGGACGTAGGTCTTGTGGTCGTTCGGCGGGTCGTAGTGGATCACCACGTCCACGTCGTCCACGTGGATGCCCCTGGCGGCGACGTCGGTGGCGACCAGTGCGTGGAGCTTGCCGTGTGCGAAGTCGCCGAGCGCGCGCTCCCGGAACTTCTGGCGGAGGTCCCCGTGGATCGGCGCCGCGTCCACCTTCTCGTCCTCGAGCTTGCGCACGAGGCGGTCGGCACCGTGCTTGGTCGCGGTGAACACCATGGTGCGCTGCGAGTTGCGGATGATCGCAGCGGCGACCTTCACCTTGTCCATCTCGTGGACGAGCAGGAAGCGATGCGTCATCTGCTCGACGTTGACGCCCTTGGACGCCACCTCGTGACGGGTCGGGTCATGTTGGTATCGCCGGACCAGGGTGTCGACCACCCCGTCGAGCGTCGCCGAGAACAACAGCGTCTGGTGATCGCCCTCGACGTTGCGCAGGATCCACTCGACCTGAGGCAGGAAGCCCATGTCGGCCATGCGGTCAGCCTCGTCGATCACGACGTGGCGGACGTCGGCCACGGACAGGTCACCCCGCTCGATGAGGTCGATCGCCCGTCCCGGGGTGCAGACGGCGAACTCGACGCCGCTCTTGAGTGTCCTGATCTGCTTCTCGATCGGGTCGCCGCCGTAGATCGCCGCGATGCGCACGCCCCGGGCGTGGGCTGCGGCGACGAGCTCGTCACGCACCTGTGTGGCGAGCTCACGAGTGGGAACGAGCGCCAGACCGGTTGGGCGCCCCGGATCCGCCCTCGGGAGGAGCTGCACGAGCGGGAGGCCGAATGCGAGCGTCTTGCCCGATCCGGTCTTCGCCTTGCCGCAGACGTCGCGGCCCGAGAGGATGTCGGGGATCGTCTTGGCCTGGATGGGGAACGCATCGGTGATGCCCCGTTCCCGGAGGGCATGGCAGATGTCCTCGTCGATCCCGAGGTCGTCGAACGTCGTGGTCATGTCCACTTTCGTGTCCGTGGTGTGCCTCGACAGCGTACCTTCGTTCCGGAAGGTGACCCGCTCCCGCCAAGCGGGACCCAGGAGGCGCGTCCGTGGAGGAGATGACGACGGAGACCCACGTCGAGGCGCCGCTGTCGGAGGTCGACACCTGGGGAGCGACGTTCGCCGCGGCCGGCGTGAGCAGACGAGGAACCACCCTCGCCATCCACGACGATGCATGCCGCGTCGTGCGGGTGGCCTCCATCACCAAGCTGGTGACCGCATGGGCGACGTTGCTCGCCGTCGAGGAGGGCGCCACGACGCTCCGAACGCCCCTCGGTCCCGAGGGCTCCACCGTGCGTCACCTGCTGTCCCACGCGGGTGGCTACGCGTTCGACAGCCCCACGGTTCTCGCCAGACCGGGCACCCGCCGCATCTACTCCAACACCGGCTACGAGCTCCTCGCCCAGCACGTCGCCACCGTCACGGGCATCCCGTTCGAGGACTACGTGGCCGAGGGGGTTCTGGAACCGCTCGGGATGACGGCTTCTGAGCTGCGGGGATCAGCTGCCAAGGACCTGTGGTCCCACGTCACCGACCTCCTCACGTTCGCTCGCGAGATGAGCGACCCCGCACTGCTTCACCCGGACACCGTGAGCGACGCACGGACCCCGCAGTTCCCCGACCTCGACGGAGTTCTCCCCGGATGGGGTGCGCAACGGCCCTGCTGGTGGGGCCTCGGCCCCGAGCTCCGCGGTGACAAGTCACCCCACTGGAGCGGTTCGACTGCCTCACCGGACACGTTCGGCCACTTCGGCGGCACCGGGACGTTCCTCTGGGTCGACCCCGCGTGCGACGTCGCGTGCGTCGCTCTCAGCGACCGGGAGTTCGGCCCGTGGTCGGTCACCGCGTGGCCGCCGTTCTCCGACGCCGTCAGGGCCTGGGCCAACGGCCGGGACCCCGTCAGCTGACCGACGGGTCCTCGCCAGCCTCGTCCCCGGCAGCCTCGTCCGACAGCACAAGATCGTCTGTCACCACGGGCTCGTCTGTCACCACGGGCTCGTCTGCCACAACGGGCTGTTCGGCCAGGACGTCCTCGTTCTCGGGAGGCGCAGCAGAGGCGGTGTCGGCAGCGAGCGGTGGGCGCACACCCTCGCCACCGATGATCTCGGCCATCGTCGTGCCGGCACGGAGCCGCTCGGTGGCCTCGCCGTCGACCGGGCTCCCCCGCCAGAAGAGCCACGCCAGACCGCCGACGATCGCGACGAGAGCCGTCCAGATGTTGACCCGCACACCGAAGAGCTTCGTGGCGAAGTCGCTGCGCAACGCCTCCACCCACAGGCGACCCAGCCCGTAGCCGAACACGTACACAGCGAACCATCGGCCCCGCTTGAGGACGATCCGGCCACTGGCGAACGCGATGCACGCAGCGAGCGCCAGGTTCCACAGGAGCTCGTAGAGGAAGGTCGGGTGGAACGTCCGCCCCGGTTCGACGTCGATGCGCAGACCCCACGGCAGGTCCGTCTCCCGGCCGTAGAGCTCCTGGTTGAACCAGTTCCCGAGCCGACCGATCGCCTGTGCGACAGGAATGGCCGGCGCCACAGCGTCGGCGGCGAGACGCCAGTCGATCTTCATCAGCCGAGCCGCGATCACCCCGGCGATGACCCCCAGGAGGACACCCCCCGGGATGCCTAGACCGCCGTGCCAGATCTGGAAGGCGTCCGGCCACCACCTGCCGCCTGAGTAGCGCTCGGACCAGTCGGTGACGACGTGGTACAGGCGGGCGCCGACCAGCCCCGCAGGCACCGCGACGAGGGCGATCGTCGTGATGTCCTCCGGATCGCCGCCGTACGAGGCGAAGCGGCGGCGACCGATCCACACCGCCGCGATCACGCCGAGAGCGATCATCAGGCCGTACATGCGGAACGACAGAGGACCGACCGTGAGGTCCTGGAATGGAGGACTCGGGATCGACCCGAGGAACATCATCGCGTGGCTCGTCATGGCGACAGACATGATGGCCGCTCAGGGCACCGAGGTGGAGCCGATGCGGCTGGTCAGACCGTCCTGCTGGCCGGCGACGGTGCTCGACGTGGTTCCCGAACCCTCGCCCGATCCGATCACCTCGTCGTCGCCGGGAAGGCCGCTGTCGTACCAGTCGAAGGCATCTCCCGGAAGGCACACCTTCGCTAGCTCCAGCATCGCCGCTGCCAGAGCACCGTCGTCATCGCTCGGCCCCACCGTCCGCCCGAAGGCCCAGCCCGTCGCGAACGGAGCGAGCAGTCCATGGTCCCTCAGGCCATCGGCCACGCACGTCGCCTCCTTGGCTTCCATGTGGCTGTCACCCATCAGCAGGCTCGCGACCGCCTCGTGCATGTCCACACATTCAGCGAACAGGATCGCGACGGCTCTGCGCTCGTCGTCGGTCAGGTCGAGGTCGTTCAGCGATGCCCCCCTGGTAGCGGGTCTGTATCCGAGATCCGACAGACGCGGAGGGGTGAGCGTGTCGACGATCCGGGTCGCAGCACACGTGGCCTGCGCCGCCGGGGGCACCCAGAGGTCGAGATCCGACTCCTTCGAGGTCAGGTCGAAGGCGATGCCCTGCACGAGCAGGTCCCGTGACACCGGTCCACTGGCTGGGAACGCCGGGGGACCGTCCGGAGCCTCGGTCCGGTCGTCGACCTCGCTGACAGGGCCACGCCTCTGCGGCATGCACGCGGTCATCGCTCCCACCGAGACGACCGCCGCAGCGACCAGCATCACCGGGAGCGAGCGGAGGTGACGAGGCACGGCGTACGACAGTAGTGGCGCTCTCCGCGAGGCGAACCGCGACGCAGCGCCCGAAGCAGAGGGCTCACGAGTCGGGATCCGGACCGAGGACGGCGGACAGGAGCTCGTGCCAACGAGGCGCGACCACGTCGAGAGCGAAGCGCTCCCGCACGAGCGCAGCGGCGGCGGCACCGCATCTGCGGATCGCCGGTCTCCCCGACCCGACCGCCTCCTCGACGCTCGCGAAGCCGACGTCGTCCGGCCCGAGGCCGACAGGTGCCAGCCCGGAGGACATGGCACCGATCAGCGACAGCGGCGGACCGGCGGTCGAGCCGGCGACCACGACCAGGTCGGCTGCGGCGATGGCCATCTCCGAAGCCTCCATGCGCTCGCCCGCGCTGTCTCCGCCGTCGGCGCCGAAGCGAACGAGCCGGTCGTCCGCTCGTGGGGCGCTCGTCCACACCGCACCCGCGGCCTCGACCTCGGAGACGAGTCCCCCGAGGTCACGATCGCAGGTGCGCTCGTCCGTCACGATGTGAACGACCACGCCGTCCGCCGCGATGCCGAGCCGGTCCCGTGCAGCCGACCGCTGGGCGTCGGTGGTCAACGCTGTCGCCTCCGCTCCGATCGGGATCGCCACGACGGACCGGACGTCTCGACAGAACGCTCCAGCCGCCTCGATGTCCGACTCGTCCGTCACGACCAGGCGGTCCAACGCACCCAGGCAGCGGAGGACCCGCGACGGCAACGGCGCCGAGAGCCACGCAGCTGGCAGCTCCTCCAACAGCAGGACCGTCGCCGGCGCCGCCCGCATGCGCGCCAGACCTGCCGCGGTTGCCGCCACCGGTCCCCGGAGGAGGACGACGTCGGCCCACCGCTGCTCACGACGGAGCTGCGTGTGTGCCGCGAGCGAGCGACCCGAGGGCGCCATCGTGGGCAGGACCGAGGACAGTCCACCGACGGCACCGGGAGCGAGCGCCAGGGTCCTGACCTCGAGCCCATCGCGGTCGAGCCGTCGGTGCAGCTCCAGCGCCGCGAGGTTGTCGTGTGTGGCGTCGGAGTCGCCGACGACCTGGAGCAACCGTGCGCCGACGAGCCGTCCGAGCGTTCGGCCGGGAGACGCCGCCGACGACACGCCGCCGTCGATCAGGAGAGCTGGGCCTCGACCTGGGCCAGTGCGTCGTCCTCGCTGACGTCCAGAGCGAAGGACAGCTCCGACACGAGGACGCTACGCGCCTTCACGAACATCGACTTCTCGCCGGCCGACAGGCCCTTCGCCTGGTCGCGCAACGCCAGGTTCCGCACCACCTCGGCGACCTGGTACACGTCGCCCGACTTGAGCTTCTCCTGGTGGTTCTTGAACCGCCGGCTCCAGTTCGCCGGCTCACGAACATCCTTCTTGCCGAGCAGCTCGAAGAGGTCCTCGACCTCCTCCTTGCCGATCGGGGGCCGCATCCCGACATCGTCGGCCTTGTCGACCGGGACCGACAGCGTCAGCTCGCCATGGGCCATCTCGAGCACGAGGTACTCGGCGGTCGCGCCGTTGACCTTGCGCTTCTCACGCTTCTTGATCACGGCCGCACCATGGTGCGGGTAGACAACGCGGTCACCGACGTCGAATGCCACTGCGGAGTTCCTCACGATTGTCGAGGGGAGCGTGTGGAGACGCTGACGGCCCGCGGTCCGGACCTGTCGAACGGACGAGGATACCAGAGCCGGTCGACGCCGGCGATCGAGACTCCTCACACCCTCTCTGCACCGGAACACCCCGGCTGGCGATCGCCACCAGCCAGCGGGTCGGTCAGACGAGCAGCGGCTGACGCAGGAACCACTCGCTGTCATCCGCCCCGTCGGATCCGGGGAAGCGCCCCTCGTCATCGGCCCAGACCACCTGGATGGTGTCCGGCCACCGCTCACCGAACTCGGCCACGATCTCCCGACCCAGGTTGAACCAGTCCCCCTGGCTGCGGAACACGTCGTCGACATCGTCGAAGCGGAAGGTCATCGGTCCGATCCGAGCGCCAGGCTGCTGACGCAGATCGATGCCGAGCACGACCTTGTCGGCCAACGCCTGGACGATCGCACCGGCGAGGGGGGCCTCGACCCCGATCACGATCAGCTCGGGATGGTCGAAGCTGTGGTCGAGTCCCACGCTGTAGGCCCAGTCGCAACCGGTGACGTCCCCCGTCACCGCGGCGACGCCGTAGCCGACCTCGTCGATGTCCTGTCTGAAGCTGTTCAACACCTCGTATGCACCCATGGGGCGAGTGTGCACACCCGTCGCCCCGCTGTCAGCAGTTCATCCGGCCCATCCTGTGGCCGGTCCGCGTCGGACGGTGGGTAGAAGCCCTGCCCGACCGGGCCCGACGACCTGTCAGGCGTCGCTGCGGCCAGCCGTCGGTCCGGGGTGACCCGACCGGGACGGCGGGATCAGGCGGCGATCTCCTCCTCCTGCTGACGCGCGAGGAACCGCCACCTCGCTCCGCGTGCGTCCCAGGAGTACACGACGGCCGTCCCCGCGATCCGGTCGTGGAGCGCCTGGCGGGTTCGGCCGAACACGATGGGGAGGAACCCGATCCCCAGGGTCAGGAAGGACAACGGCAACGCCAGGGTCCGCACGACGGCACGTCGGACCGAGGCCCTCGTCCCCGAGGCATCGACCACCCGGATGCCGAGCAACGCCATGCCGGGGGTCTTGCCGCTCATCGACCAGGGGTAGGCGTAGTAGACGAACAACCAGCACACCAGGGCTCCAGCGGTCAACCAACTGCTCGGATCCAGGTCGACCTCACCCCCGGTGACCAGCGCGACGGCCCAGATCATGACCGCGACTCCGACGCTGAACAGGCTCGTGGCAAGCGTCTGATCGACGGCGAAGGCGGCGAGGCGCGTGGCGGCACCTGCGTAGTGACCCTGGAGCGAGACCGCAGCGCTCGGGTCGTTGGCCGGGCCGGGACGCGTCACGGGGCCGGTCGCTCCTGCGTGGTCGTCGTCGTGTTCGGGGGAGAGTGGTCGGTCGGTGACGAGGGATCGTCGTCCGAGCCACCCGAGGGCAACGCGAGCGGACGCCGTACCAGCGATGCGGGCCCCGACGGCAGCTCGTCCGCGTCCCGGCGCAGGAGTCGGTTGGCGACGCGTGCGATCACGGAGTCGATGGACACGCCCTGGCTGCGGACCGTGTCGAGCACCTCGGAGGCCGCACCGCCGGTCGAGCGGACGATGATCGCGCCCATCTCGGTGTTGGCGATGAGTCCGTCGACGTCGAGCCGTTCGACGACGGCGTTGAGGTCGAGTCCTGCCAGCACTGCGTCGAGGTCGACCCCGACGAGGAGCACGTTGAGATCCACCCCACCGAGCAGCTCGTTCAGGTCGATCCTGGCCAGGAGCTCGTTGAGGTCGATCCGCTCCAGCAGAGCGCCGACGTCGATCTTCGTGAGCAGCTCGTCGATGTCCACCCGACC
>CAZNQK010000005.1:31772-73874 GCA_964575165.1 uncultured Aquihabitans sp.
CGTCGATGTCCACCCGACCGACGATCCCGTCGACGTCGACCTGATCGATCAGACCTCCGACGTCGACCCGGGAGATCAGCGCGTCGAGATCCACGGCGGCGAGGATCGCCTCGAGGTCGACCGCGTCCAGGACAGCGGGGGTCGCACGCTTCACCGCGTCCTGAGCCGCAGGGAGCCCCTCACGACCTATGCGCTCGCGGACCGCGGCGCCTTCCCGGGAGAGCGGTCGGACCATCCACCGCGTCATCCCCTCGACGGCTCTCGCCGGCGCCGAGGCGCCGACGGTCGACGCGATGGTGCCGGTCACCCTCGCCACGACGGCCGCAGCACCGAGGGCGGCGTCCAGTCCCCAGTTCGCACTGTGTTCGTCAGGTTCGCGATGATCTGCCCCGCTCACGCCGTGAAGTCTGGCCGATGGACACGCAATGCGTCGGGGGATCGTCCACCAGAACTCTTCTAAAGCGATCGACGTCGCGTGCCGAGCACACACGGAGCACCAGTCGCAGCGAGACCCCCGGAGCACGCCATGACCCGAACCCGATCCGCAGCCCTCGGCCTCGCCGGTGCGCTCGCGATGCTCCTCGGAGCGTGCAACGTCACTCCCCCGCCGCCCGCCGCGCCGCCGGCGCCCGCGCCTGCTCCGGCGCCCGCTCCGGCGCCTGCTCCCGGTTGGGAGGACCAGATGCTGGCCCTCGTCAACGCCCACCGGTCCAACGCTGGGCTCGGACCCGTCGGGTTCTGCGGCCCTCTGAACCTCGCTGCACAGAACCACTCGCAGGACCAGGCGAACACCCAGACGATGTCCCACACCGGTTCCGACGGATCGACCCTGAGCGTCCGGATCGCGAGGGCCGGCTACGCGGGATGGACGCGGATCGCCGAGAACGTCGCCTGGGGTCAGGCCGATGTCGTGAGCGTCATGGACGCATGGATGAACTCACCGGGTCACCGGGCGAACATCCTCGGTCCCGTCACAGCGATCGGCGTCGGACGGGCCACGAGCTCCACCGGCAGGATCTACTGGACCCAGGTGTTCGGGACGAACGGGAGCTGCTGACGGCGGCCGCCCGACGATCCCGGACGACGGGGACGTCGGATAGGGACGAAGGGCGCGTCGCAGCGGGAAGTCAGCCGGCGATCGCAGCGATGCGGTCTCGGACCCACTGGAGGCTCCCGGGAGCGGCCATGGCGTCACGCCACCCCTCGAGCACCGACTCCAGAGCCGCTGGATCCGTCACGACACCGAGGATCTCCACGGTGACGGCGTCGGTCGGCAGCTCCTGCACCCAGGTGTCACCCACCGGGTCCATGCCGCCGGGCTCCACGAGCTCACGCATCGCGTAGACCTCGCCCGTGTCCTCCACCCAGTTGATCTCCCAGCTCACGCCGTCGGACGCGGTCCAGTCACGACCGAACTGCTGCTCCACGGAACGGCGGCGGCGGGGATCTGCGTCGTAGAACTGCTCGATGTCCATACTCGTCCCGACCCTATCGGCTGTGGGGACATGGCCGGTCGACGGCGGGATGGCGCTTCAGCTGCAACCGCTCGTGGTTCCGCACTCCTGGCACACGAAGCAGGAACCCGCCCGGGTCATCTGAACCCCGCAGGTCATGCAGAGCGGCGCTTCGGCTGCTGGACGCAGAGGATCCGAGGGGGGATCGATCGGTCGGGACAGGTCGACGACGGCCGGGGTCGGCGGATCGGATGCGGCGTCATGTCCCTGGACCGTCTCGGTGGTGGCCTCCTCGACTCCGGGAAGGGTCGGCTGGAGACGTTCCGAGGTGCCGAGGATGCCGAGGTCCACCCGCTCCTCGTACGGGATGTACTCGAGCGCAAGACGACGGAAGAGGTAGTCGACGAGGCTGTTGGCGATCCGCACCTCGGGGTCGTCGGTCATCCCGGCCGGCTCGAAGCGCATGCCGACCAGTGCCCCGACGAACGCACGCAACGGCACCCCGTACTGGAGCCCGTGGCTGACCGAGATCGCGAAGGCGTCCATGATCCCTGCCAGGGTCGAGCCCTGCTTGGACACGCGGATGAACAGCTCACCGGGGCGACCGTCTTCGTACTCGCCCACGGTGACGAAGCCCTTGCAGTCCGCCACCCGGAACTCGAACGTCTTCGAGGTACGGGTCCGGGGCAGACGCTCCCGGACCGGCCGAGCGACCTCGTGCACCACCTGTTCGACCGCAGCGGTCGCGGTGGCTCCCGCGCCCGAGGTCGCTTCGACCTCCCTGCCTGAAGGGGCGTGGACGCCCTTGCCCGTGCTCAGCGGTTGGCCGACCTTGCAGTTGTCCCGATAGAGGGCGACGCACTTGATGCCGCTGCGCCAGGCATCGACCAGCAGCTGCTCGATGTCCTCGACGCTGGTCTCCTCGGGGACGTTGACGGTCTTGGACATCGCACCCGAGAAGAACGGCTGGATGGCGGCCATCATCCGGAGGTGTCCTCCGTAGGAGATCGTGTTGTCACCCATCGCGCAGGCGAACACGGGCAGGTGGGCGGCGTCGAGGTCCGTCGAGCCGACGACGCTGTGGTGCTCGGCGACGTGAGCCACGATCCGCTCGATCGCCTCAGAGGAGTACCCCAGACGACGCAGCGCACGGGGCACCGTCTGGTTGACGATCTGGAGGGAACCTCCCCCGACCAGCTTCTTGTGCTTGACGAGGCCGAGGTCCGGCTCGATGCCGGTCGTGTCGGCCCCCATCATGAAGCTGATGGTCCCGGTCGGCGCAGCGACGGACAACTCTGCGTTACGAGCACCCGACTCCTGGATCTGATCCAGCGCCTCTGACCACACCTCGACGAGGTGCTGGTTGAGGTCGGGTTGGCCCTCGACCGCATCGACGGCAACAGCGGCGTCGAGGTGCATCCTGTACACGCCGGTCCACGCGTCGGCGTCACCGGCGAACAGCGGCGCCGGACCGAGCCGTGCCGCGAGCTCGGTCGATCGTACGGCCGCCGCTCCGGTCAGGATGCCGGTCACCGCCGCGGCCCACGCCCTGCCGTCCTCGGAGTCGTACGGGAGCCCCAAGGCCATGAGAGCTGCACCCAGGTTCGTGTAGCCGATCCCGATGTCACGGGCGGCACGTGCCTCGGCGGCGATCTTGTCGGTCGGGTACTCCGAACCCCCGACCAGGATGTCCTGGGCGGTCACGACGACGCGCACGGTGTGCTCGAAGCTCTCGACGTCGAACGTGCCGTCCTCGTCGAGGTACGACAGAAGGTTGATGCTGGCCAGGTTGCAGGCGCTGTTGGCCAACCGGAGGTGCTCCGAACAGGGGTTGCTGGCCTCGATCCGACCGGCGTTCGGTGTGGTGTTCCAGCGGTTGATCGTGGTGTCGAACTGGACGCCCGGATCGGCACACTCCCAGGAGGCCTCGGCGATGTCCCGGAGGAGTTGACGGGCGGGAACCAGATCCACGATCTCACCGGTGGTGCGAGCGCGCAGCTCCCAGTCCCGGCCGTCGAGTGCCGCCTGCATGAACTCGTCGGTCAGACGGACCGAGTTGTTGGCGTTCTGGTACTGGATCGAGAACGAGTCGTCGCCGTCGAGATCCATGTCGAAACCGGCGTCACGCAGGACCCGGGCCTTGCGCTCCTCGACCGCCTTGCACCAGATGAACTCCTCGACGTCTGGGTGATCCGCGTCGAGGATCACCATCTTCGCCGCGCGACGGGTGGTGCCGCCGCTCTTGATGGTTCCCGCCGAGGCGTCGGCTCCGCGCATGAAGCTCACCGGACCCGACGGCGTCCCTCCGGCACTGAGGTGCTCCCGGGACGAGCGGATCTTGGACAGGTTCGCTCCGGCACCGGATCCGCCCTTGAAGATCACGCCCTCTTCGGCGTACCAGTCGAGGATCGAGGCCAGGTCGTCCTCGACGTCGAGGATGAAGCAGGCGGCAGCCTGCTGACGAGCACCCGGCGTCCCGATGTTGAACCACACGGGTGAGTTGAACGACACCCGCTGGTGCAGCAGCAGCCAGCGGAGCTCCTCGGCGAAGGTGGCTGCCTCGTCGGCATCAGCGAAGTAGCCGTCGCGCTCGCCCCACTCGCAGATCCGTCCCACGACCCTGTCGATGACCTGACGCAGCGACCGCTCCCGACGATCGGTTCCCAGCTGACCACGGAAGTACTTCTGGGTGACGATGTTGGAGGCGTTCACCGACCACGACGCCGGGAACTCGACGCCCGTCTGCTCGAACACCACCTCACCGGTCCGGTAGTCCGTCAGACGGGCGTCACGGAGATCCCAGGTGACGTCGTCGTACGGCGAGCGGCCGGGAGACGAGAAGCGACGCTCCAGTCGGGTGTGCATGCGGGAAGGGGTGACACTCACTGGGTGACGCCTCCTGGGCTCTTGTGGGGGGTGGTGGGCGAAGATGTCGTGGTCGATGGCGGACCGCATCGTGGCGGCTGTCCGGGCCGGCAGCCCGCTGGCGCGGGACGCGCCGGGTTCACGTCCCCGGACGTCGAGGTGCGGCACGACCGCCCACCCCGCCGCTGCGGGGTGGTCGAGCACGGACGACCGGGCGAAGGCCAGACAGGACCCGTCGGCGACCCCCAGGTCGCCTGGGCCCAGACCCCCAGGAGTCGCCCGTCCGAGAGGATCGGATGGACGTCAGCCACCAATCCGGCCGCCCGTGCTCGGACCGCAGGGGACGACCTTACGAAGACCGACCTGTGGGATGGAAGAGGAACAACATGTGGATTTCGTGCCGACTTACCCACAGGAGAGGCTGGTACCACGACGGATAGGGTCGCCCCATGCAGGAGCTGTTCCCGACCCCCCGCACGGTCGCCGACATCCACGCAGAACTCGCCGGCGACGACCGGCCGTCGACACCGACCCGCCCCTGGGTCATGGCCAACATGATCGCATCGGTCGACGGCGCCTACACCGTCGACGGGACCTCCGGCGGTCTGTCCGTCCCCGGCGACCGTGAGGTGTTCCACGCCCTTCGAGGTCTCGCCGACGTGATCCTCGTCGGAGCGGCGACGGCGAGGGAGGAGCGCTACCGCAGGCCGGCCGCTGTCCCGGCCGCCGCCCGGACCCGTTCTGGACGGGCGCAGGCCCCGGTCCCACTCCTGGTCGTCGTGAGTCGCTCCGGACGGATCCCGACGGATCAGCCCTTCCTCGACGGCGATGGCCCGGAACCGATCCTCGTCCATCCGCAGGACGTCCTCCCGGACCTGCCCGCCGGCGTCGTGACGATGCAGTGCGGGACCGGTGGCGTCGACCTGCACGAGTTGATGCGACGACTCCGTCACGACGGGCACCGTTGGGTCCTCTGCGAGGGCGGCCCGGGCCTCCTCGGGCAGCTCCACAGAGCGGATCTGCTGGACGAGCTGTTCGTGACGGTGTCGCCCAACCTCGTGGGCGGTCACGACGTCGGGCTCCTGGGCTCGGGCGACGCCGTGGAGCGACCGGTACGGCTCCACCGCCTCTGGACCGATGACACCACCGCTCTGTTCGCCACGTACCGTCGCTCCGGCGGCCATGGAGCGCGGACCTGACGATGCGAGGGCGGGAACGGCGGAGGACATGGGGCGATCAGGACGACAGCTGCCCGGGGGGATCGACCATCAGCTGGATCTCTCGCTCGAAGTCCTCGGGGTCCTGGAACCCCTTGTAGACCGATGCGAAGCGCACCGCAGCGACCCCGTCGATCCGGCGCAGCTCCTCGAGCACCAGGGCTCCGACCTGAGCACTCTCGACCTCACCTCCCCTGACGGCCAGGCCGTCCTCGACACGGGTGAGCAGCGACTCCAGGACAGCGGCGTCGATGTCACGGCCCTTGCACGCGGCTCGCAGACCGACCCGCACCTTGTCCCGCTCGTAGGGCTCGCGACGACCGTTGCGCTTGACCACGACGAGAGCGACGTCACCGATGCGCTCGAAGGTCGTGAAGCGTGTCGAGCAGTGCTCGCACTGGCGACGACGCCGGATCGTGCTCCCGTCATCCGCGGCTCGGGAATCCACGACCCGGTCTTCGAGGCCTCCGCAGGAAGGACACCGCACGCCCCGACCCTACCCGTGGCGAACACCATCCCCGAGGACACTGCGACGGTGATGAACGTCACTCCGACACCGATCTCCGGGGACGACTCCGACACACCGATCGCCGGGATCGACGGAGCACCCAGGCCTCAGCCGAACGACGCCGGGAGGCTGAGCTCTTCGCCGACGCGGAGCACGTCGTGCCCGTTCAGCGCGAGCAGCTCGTCCACCGCGGCCCGACGATCCATCGACGGCGCGTACCGCCCCGCGAGCGACCATGCGGTGTCGCCCTCGGAGACCACGTGCACACGGCCCGATGTCACCGGAGCAGCGTCGAGAGCTCCCAGGAGGGCTCGACCGGTCGCGGCGAGCAGGTACGCCGTCGCGACCAGGAGCACGACGGCCACCGACAAGACGGCGATCCGCCGTACCAGGTAGGTCCGGGCCGAGACCGTCCGAGCCGACTCGATCCCCCGGGCGCCGCTGAGACCACGGCGGTCGTCGTCTGCCAGACCCCCCGGGATGACACGGAGGTGCGTGCGGCGCTCGGACGGCCCTTGGAGCCGCTCTGCGGTTGCGATGTCGATGACTGCTGCCATGTGAAGAGTCTCCGGATCTGGTGTGACAGTCGGTGGGGTCGAACACCCGTTCGTCGTGCAGCTTGCACGAACACCCGTTCGACGTCAAGGGTCATCCCGAACATCCGTTCCCGGGAACAGACGTTCCACCACTCGGCCGACATGGGGTGCTATCGTCCAAACACCTGTTCGATCACAGGGGGACCCGCTCCCCCCGGGATCGCCATCGGAAGGAGCCACCGTGCCCGACGAGAGCACCCCCACCACTCAGCTCACGGACCGCCAGCGGGACATCCTCGCCTTCATCGAGCGGACGGTCGACCAGCGCGGCTACCCGCCGTCGGTGCGCGAGATCGGCACCGCCGTCGGGCTGGCATCGCCGTCGACGGTCCACAGCCACCTGCACACCCTCCAACGCCACGGCTACCTCCGTCGCGACCCGTCCAAGCCCCGGGCCATCGAGGTCACGGCCGACACCGCCAGCGGGACCACCGCCGAGCGGCGTCCCACACGGCACGTCCCGCTCGTCGGCGACGTGGCAGCGGGCACCGGCGTGCTCGCCCAGGAGCAGGTCGAGGAGCTCATGCCGATGCCCGCCGACTTCTGCGGAGACGGCGAGCTGTTCATGCTCCGGGTCCGGGGCGACTCGATGATCGACGCCGGGATCCTCGACGGCGACTACGTGGTGGCGAAGGTCCAGGAGAAGGTGGCCAACGGCGACATCGTCGTCGCCGGGATCCCCGGCGACGAGGCGACGGTCAAGACCTACACACGCTCCGGTTCCAAGGTGACGCTCCTGCCCGCCAACGAGCGCCTGTCACCCATGGAGTTCCCTGCCGACGAGGTCCAGGTGTTCGGTCGCGTCGTGACGGTCATGCGTCGCCTCTGAAATCCTCCACCGACGCCCGCCGGAACCGACGCGACCCTCAGTTCGCGTGCAGGGCCTCGTTGAGGCCTTCCTGCCACGTCCCTTCACGGGCGATCACCTCGACGGCCCCGCTCACCGAGTTGCGACGGAACAGCAGGTCCGGAGCACCGCTCAGTGCCGACGCCTTGGCCCGGGTGCCATCCGGCAGGGTGACCACGGTCCCGGCCGTCACGTACAGCCCGGCCTCGACGATGCAGCCGTCTCCCAGCGAGATGCCGATGCCGGCGTTGGCGCCGATGAGGCACCGCTCCCCCACCTCGATGACCTCCTTGCCCCCACCGGACAGGGTGCCCATGATCGAACATCCACCGCCCAGATCGGTGTCCGCTCCGACGACCACACCAGCGGAGATCCGCCCCTCGACCATGCACGGACCGAGCGTGCCGGCGTTGAAGTTCACGAAGCCCTCGTGCATGACCGTCGTGCCATCGGCCAGGTGCGCCCCCAGGCGCACGCGCTCTGCGTCGGCGATGCGCACTCCGGTCGGAACCACGTAGTCGACCATGCGGGGGAACTTGTCGATGCTGGTGACCCCGACCGTCGCACCGGCACTGCGGATCCGGCGTTGTGCCGCCGGGAACGAAGCCACGTCGCACGGACCCATCGTCGTCCACACCACGTTGGACAGCAGACCGAACTGGCCGTCCAGGTTGACGCCGTGCGGGGCGACCTCGCGGGACGACAGCAGGTGGAGACGCAGGTACACGTCGTGCGCGTCGATCGGAGCGTCCGCCAGCGCACCGATCGTCGTCAGTACCGCCACCTTCCGCACCGGCAGACCATTGGGATGCTCGACCAGACCCTTCAGGTCGACGAGGATGGCGAGGTTCGGATGCCGCTCCAGGTCATCCATGAAGATCGAGGACAGCTCGATCATGCGGGCGATCTGGGCATCGGACATGACGACGGTGCCGACCGGCGCAGGGGCGTCGCAGACCTGGTGCACGAGGGCAGCGAACCCTTCGTTGACCCCCAGGTTCACCTGCGGGAACCAGGTGTCGAGGACGCTGCCGTCAGCTTCCGCGATGGTGGCGATCCCGATGCCGAAGGCCGCTGGCGCGCTGTAGCCGGCCCGGCGCCGGGCTTCGGCGACCATCGCCTCGAACTCCTCGAGGGTCGTCGGCGGTGTTGGATCAGTCACGTCTGCGGCTCCAGTCGGGATCGGTCGTTCGTGGGGATCGTGTCTTCAGCAGGGAGAGTCACTCGTCGGGACCCCTGCTGAGCAGGTCGTCGAGCACGCTGTGGGTGCGCTCCAGGCTCGAGCGACTGACCCTCTCCTCGGCGGTGTGAGCGAGGGCCGACTCCCCTGGACCGAGGTTCACGGCCGGGACACCCCACGCGGCGAACCGGGCCACATCGGTCCAGCCCAGCTTGGAGCGGACCTCGAGCTCGTGACGATCGATGAGAGTGGCGACGACGGGGTGGTCGAGTGCCGGCCACGCCGCCGGCGACCGGTCGAGAACCTCGACTTCGTCACCGTCCTCCAGAACAGGCCCGAGGACTTGCCGGACGTGCGCTTCCGCCGAATCGAGGTCACGGTCGGGGGCGAACCGGTGGACGACGTCGACCGTCGCCAGGTCGGGAACGACGTTGCCGGCGACCCCGCCGCTCACAGCGGTGGCGAGCAGCCCCTCGTGGAACCGGCAGCCGAGGATCTCTGGCTCGCGCGGCTCGTAGTCGTCGAGGACCGCCAGCAAGCGGCCGACGCGGTGAACCGCGTTGCGACCCATCCACGCCCGGGCGGCGTGCGCACGCGCTCCGCGCACAGTGATCCGGAACCTGAGCACCCCCTGGCAGCCGGCCTCGATCGAGCCGTCGGTCGGTTCGCCCAGGATCGCTACATCACCGGCGAGCAGGTCCGGACGTCGGGCGTGCAGCTCCAGCAGGCCCGACTCAGCCGCCGCGATCTCCTCGCGTGCGTAGAACACGTAGGTGACATCGACCGCCGGAGCTCTGTGCCTGGCCGCCAGGTCCAGCATCACCGCCAGGCCGCCCTTCATGTCGGCCGATCCGAGCCCCCACAGGACGTCGCCTTCGATCCGTGGCACCTTGTTCCCGTTCGCCGGAACGGTGTCGGAGTGACCGGCCAGGACGACCCTCGTCCGACGGCCCAGAAGGGTGCGTGCGACGACGTTGTCGCCCACCCGGTCGACCGTCAGGTGACCGTGACCACGGAGCTCGGACTCGATCCGGTCGACGATCGCGGACTCGTGACGGCTCTCGGACGGCACCGCGACGAGCGCGGCGGTGTTCGTCAGGAGATCGCGTGCGAGGAGGTCGTCGATCGCGTCGGGCACGGGAGGTGTCTAGCCGCGACGCCGTCACAGTGCGACGCACGTGGACCCCGGCGACGGCGTGCGGGGCCGCCGTCAGACGGGCGGCGGGGGGGCCTGTCCCGGAGACGGGGGAACCTGCCCCGGCGGTGGAGGGGCCTGACCGGGAGGCGGAGGGGCCTGACCCGGCATCGGGGGAGGTGCCACAGGACCGGGTGCTCCTGGCGCTGTCGGCGTGTACGGCGAACCCGGTGCGTAGCCGCCCGGCGCAGGACCACCGGGCGGCGGGGGCGCGGCTCCCGGGTTGAAGCCGCCCGGCGGTGGCGGGGCCGCCCCGGCGACCCCTACGGGCATCGCGGACCCACCGCCGTGGCGCTTCTTCCAACCGGAGCGCTTCACCAGACCGACGATCACGCAGATGATGCCGATCATGAACAGCAGGACACCGGTGGCGATGGCACCGATGCCGGCGAACAGCGCCGTGAAGCCCGGGAACGGAACGACGAGGAACGATCCGGTCCCGGAGACGCTCGAGCAGGTCAGCGTGTAGCTCTGCCCGTTCTCGGTGTCGAAGATCGACGAGAGGTCGAAGTCCCGGCCGTCGGTGGTCACGTTGCCCGACGTGCCGCTGCCCGGGGACTGGAAGGAGATCGCGTTGCCGTCGCCGTCCACACCCTCGCAGTCCGTCGACGCCGCCGCCGTGGTCAGGATCGCGGCCTTCGACCCCGATGCCGTGAACGTCGTCGACTCACCGAGTGGCGTCTCGCCTCCCTGATCGACGGACTTCTGGAGGTCGCTCACGAAGGCTCCGCACCCCATCGCTCCCCCACCGCAACCGGCGAGGGAGAGCAGGAGGAAGACGACGCCGGTCAGCAACCAGCCCTTCGGAGGCTTGGGTCCATCAGCCATGGGAGCTCCAGTCTGGAGAGGTGCGGTGGTAGCGGTGGGGATCGAACCTCACCGGGAGAGGCCGGGAGGATGCGGATGTCCGGAGGCGCCGTGGAGACGCCGGTCGATGTCAGTATGCGTCGCATCGCATCGAACGCGGCGGATCTGTGACGACGGACCGTGCCGTGTGCGGCCGGATCCCCGTCAGAGTGCGAACCCGTCGACCCGTCGGTCCAGCAGGTCGAACATCGGATCCGGCTGCACCATGGCGAGACGCAGGTGCCCCGACGCCCCAGACCCGTAGAACTCCCCCGGGCTGGACACCACACCCAGCGTCTTTGCGAGACGCTCGGCCAGGGCCCACGCATCGTCGCCTGGTGCCGGGACCCAGAGGTAGAAGCCACCATCGGGCAGCGGAGCCTCGATCCCGAGTCGGCCGAGGATGGCCGCCATCCTCACGAGGCGGGACAGGTAGCGGGTCCGTTGCAGGTCGACCTCGCTCCTGTCGCCCAGAGCCACGATCGCGGCCGCCTGCGCCGGTCCGGGCACCATGAACCCGGCGTGCTTGCGCACCTCCTGGAGGAACCGGACCAGGTCGGCGTCCCCTGCGTAGAAGCCGACCCGCAGCCCGGCCAGGTTCGACCGCTTGGACAGCGAGTGGACGGCTACGACGCCGGTGGCTCCGGTGGAGAGGATCGTGCGACCAGGGAGCTGACCGGGTACGTGCGGCTGCCCGGACCAGGTGAACTCGACGTAGCACTCGTCGCTGAACACCGGAACGTCGTGTGAGCGCCCCCATGCTGCGACGGCGTCGAGGTCGTCGAGCCCGCCGGCGGGATTGCCAGGAGTGTTGCACCACAGGCACAGGGCACGGTCGGCATCCGCCGGGTCGATCGCCGACAGGTCCAACCGCCACCGCTCGTCGACCGGAACCGGAATCGCCCGGCACCCGGCGAGCGTGGCTCCCATGGCGTAGCTGGGGTAGCTGACCGCCGGGTACAGCACCGTGTCCCGCGACGGGTCACGCAGTCGCAGCCAGTGCGGTAGGCCGGCGACGAGCTCCTTCGTTCCGATGCACGCGCCCACGTCGGACGGATCGACCGAGACTCCGAAGCGTCGCTCGAACCACGCCGAGACGGCACGACGGAACGCCTCGGTCCCGATCGACGGCGGATATCCGCGCTCGGCACCGGATCCGGCCAACGCCTCGACGACCCTCGGTGCCGGCGCGTCACAGGGCGTCCCGATCGAGAGGTCCACGGCACCGCCCGGGACGGCTGCGGCGAGGGCCTCGATGGGCCGGAGTCGGTCGTACGGGTACGGCGGAGGGACGAAGCCGGACGCCTCTGCGGAACGGCCCGTCATCGGAGCGCCACGCCGGACGCACACGCCGGTTCCACGGGGACGACCGGAACGGTCATGAGGAGGCTCGGACGAACTCGGCAAACCGCTGCGCGCTCGACTCGACGAGGCGTGCGGAGATCTTCACCCCGTCCTCGGTCGCTGTCTCGGTGAGGACCTCTCCGGAGCGGTGCAGTGCTGCGATGACATCACCCCGGTCGTACGGGACCAACAGCTCGAGAGCGGGCAGCAGCGACCGCAGCCGGTCACCGATCCGCAGCAGCAGGTCGTCCACGCCCTCCCCGGTCGCCGCGGAGATCACGACGGATCCGGGGTGCCGGGCTGAGAGCTCCGCTGCTCCCGACCCTCGATCGGACTTGTTGAACACCAGGAGCTCGGGTCGGATCCTCGATGGATCGCCGTCCGGAGCGATCTCGGCGAGGACCGCACGCACGGCGTCGATGTTGCCCTCGGGGTCGACGGCGGAGCCGTCGACGACGTGCAGGAGCAGGTCGGCCTCGTTCGCGACGTCCAGCGTCGATCGGAACGCCTCTACGAGCTGGTGCGGCAGCTTCCGAACGAAGCCGACGGTGTCGGTCACCAGCACCGATTCGCCACCGGGGAGCTGCAAACGCCGGGTGGTGGCGTCCAACGTCGCGAACAGCCGGTCCTCGACCAGCACACCGGCACGGGTGAGACGGTTCAGGAGGGTCGACTTCCCGGCGTTCGTGTAGCCCACGATGACCAAGTTCGGGATCGCAGATCGCCGCCGGGCCTTGCGCTGTGTGTCACGGGTCCCCGCGATCCGCCGCAGCTCCGCCTCGAGCCTGTGGACCTGACGGGTGATGCGGCGGCGGTCGATCTCGAGCTGGGTCTCACCGGGACCACGGCGCGTGCCGACCCCGCCGGCCTGCTGCGACATCGTCGCACCGCGGCCGCGGAGGCGCGGCAGGCGGTAGCGGAACATCGCCAGCTGGACCTGGGCCTTGCCTTCCCGGCTGTGGGCGTTCTGCCCGAAGATGTCGAGGATGACGGCGGTGCGGTCGATGGCGGTCCGCCCGAGCAGCTTCTCGAGGTTGCGCTGCTGCGCCGGCGTGAGCTCGTCGTCGAACACCACTGTGTCGCAGTCCGTCGCCTCTGCGACCTGGCGGATCTCCTCGACCTTGCCGCTACCCACGTAGGTCGCCGGATCGGGGGCCGAACGTCGCTGGACGACGCGACCGACGATGTCGGCTCCGGCGGTGTCGACGAGCAGCTCCAGCTCGTCGAGCGACTCGTCGAGCTGCTCGTCGGTCGTCCCCGGAGTCGCCACGCCGACGACGACGATGCGCTCACGGAACGTTCGCTCGATGAACGCGCCGGACTCACCGCCGTACTCGCCGAAGGCACCGCGATGGGATTCATCGGCGGACGACGACACCGTGACGTCGTCCTCGAACCCGTCGTGACCTGTCAAGGGACGACCACCTCGGCGACGAAGGTGGAGGGCCCGGTGAGAAGCGCTGCGGGGCCGTCCAGGTCGACCGTCGCGACGCCTCCGGGCATGCGGACAGTCACGTGAGGGCCGGTTCGACCCCAGCCGCGGGTCGCCACGGCGGCCGCCACTGCACCGGAACCGCAGGCGTTGGTGACGCCCACCCCCCGCTCCCACACCCTCAGGTCGACCTCGCCGGCCGTCTCGCCCGGAGAGGCCGAGCGGACGGACACGAAGTGGACGTTGATGCCGCCGGCGAAGCTTCGCTCGAGCGTCGGTCCGACGGACTCCAGGTCGACCGCGCCGGGGTCCTCCACCAGCAGCACGAGGTGAGGGTTCCCGATGTCCACGGTCTCCCGCTCGACCGCCGTGATCGACTGGGCCTCAGGGGTGAGCGTCGGTCCCGGCGCAGGAACGCCCATGTCGACCTGGGTCCACAGCTCGCCGTCGACGTCACCGCGGACGGTGCGGAGGTGTCGAAGGCCCCTGACGGTCTCGACCAGCACGTCACCCTCGCTACGGCCGTCCCGTCGAAGCACCGCCTGAGCCAGACAGCGGATCCCGTTACCCGAGATCTCGGCCTCGCTGCCGTCCGAGTTCAGCAGCACCATGTGGACGTCTGCCTCGTCACCGCCCGGGGGAAGCCCGTAGATGAGCCCGTCGGCGCCGATGCCGGTGTGACGGGCACACAGGGCACGCGCCGTCTCGGGATCGGGCGACAGAGGCGCCCCGTCCTGCTGGTCATGCCAGAGGGCGACGAGGAAGTCGTTGCCCAGGCCGTGGTACTTGGTGAGCCGCATCACGATCTCTCAACGGTAGTGGCGCGGCCTCCCGGGCCAGGAGCGAGTTCCGACCACAGGTCATCGATCTCGGCGGCATCTCCGGGGGCGTCGAACCAACGGATGCGCGGATCGCGCCGGAACCATCGCTCCTGGCGAACGGCGAAGCGACGGGTGTGCTGCACCGCCAGGTCGAGCGCCTGCGACAGCTCGAGCTCACCGCGGAGATGGGCCAGGAGCTCCCTGTAGCCGAGCGCCTCGGCCGCGGTTCGGGACAGGCCGCCGGGCCGGGCGGACAGGTCGCGCACCTCTTCGAGGAAGCCCTCGGCCATCTGCGAGTCGTACCGGGCGGCGATCCGCGTCCTCATGGCGTCCCGGGACACCGTCAGGCCTGCGAGCACGAACGGCGTGTCGCCGAAGGAATCCATGCCGGGCCCGTGGGACGAGAAGGGACGACCGGAGCCGATCGTGACCTCCAACGCCCTGATCAGTCGGCGACGGTTGCCGTCGGGAACCCGTGACGCGGCGACTGGGTCGAGCTCCTCGAGCCGACGTCTGAGCTCGTCGGTCGACACGTGATCCAGCTCGACGGCGACGTCAGGGAACCGGCCCGGCAGCTCGAACCGGTCGACGACCGCCCGCACGTAGAGCCCCGTCCCACCCACGAGGATCGCCGATGCGCCCCTGCCCTCGATCCCGTCCAACGCCGCGTCGACCAACGCCACGAAGCGAGCCACCGAGAACTCCTCGGCTGGATCGACCACGTCCAGCAGGTGGTGGCGCACCCCGCACTGCTCCGCTTCGGTCGGGGTTGCCGTCCCGATGTCCATGCCCCTGTAGACCGCCATCGAGTCGCAGCTGACGATCTCTGTGGGTTGGCCTTGCGCGATGCGCCGTAGGGCCAGTCCCACCGCGAGGGCGGACTTGCCCGAAGCCGTCGGCCCGACCAGGACGAGATGGGTGCCACTCAACCGTCCGGTCATGCTCGGCCCATGAGATCGACCGCGAGGGACCACCAGTCGAGGCGGACGAGGTCGAGCGGCTCGACTGCCGGTCGGGCGGCCGCGTACGCGTCCATGAAGCCGAGCACCGCCCCCGGGCCGAATGACGAAACCACCGACGCAGTGGCAGCCGCGAGATCACGGTACGGGTCAGCAGACGCTGCGTCGCCCCACACCCGGAACGTCGCGTCGTCGATGGCGGAGGTCAGGACCAGGTTCGCGACCGTCGCCCGCCCGATGGTGACGACCCGGCCACCGCATCGCTCCTCGACGACTGCCGCGCCGGACTTCAGCACATCGAGTAGGCGGCCCCTGTCGAGGTGCCCGTACGGCGAGCCGGTCGCCTCGGCCGCTGCGCCCGCACCGCCAGCGCCGCCGGTCATCGGGACCGAGGCGCCATCGCTGGCCAGCCCTTCGAGCTCGGCGACGATCCCCTCGGCTCTCGCGACGACGCCCGAGACCGTCAGGGCCTCGACAACCACGCCTTCGGGAACCGCCAGTCGACCTTCGTGCAACCGGGCCATGGTGCGGGCCAACCCACGGAGCGCCACGGTGGCGTCCAGCGGGGCGACGGGCCAAGAATCGACGTCTCCGGAACTGGGATCTGAAGACGGGCTCGGGGCCTCGGCGGGCACCTGTCGCCCGTCGGTCACGCCGCGCTCACCGGTATGCGTCGCCGATGGGTGGGCGCCGTCACGACCTCGATCACCTCACCGACGAGGTTCGTCGTCGATGCTCCGATCACACGCACCTGGGCGTAGGTCCCGGGTCGCAGCGGTTCCGACGACGGGAAGTGCACGAGTCGGTTGTGACGCGTCCGCCCGCTGAGTCGGTCGGGATCGCGACGGCTCGGACCCTCGACCATGACCTCCTCGACGCGACCGATCCGGGCCTCGTGTCCCAGACGGGACGTGCGCTCGACGACGGTGCGCAGGCGCGCCATGCGCTCGGCCGCCACTGCGTGCGGCACGTGGTGCGGCAGGTCAGCGGCCTCGGTGCCCGACCGCGGGGAGTACACGAACGTGTAGGCGTTGTCGTAGCGGGCCTCGGCGGCGACCTCGAGGGTGGCCGCGAAGTCGGACTCGGTCTCGCCCGGGAACCCGACGATGATGTCGGTGGTGACGGCGACGTCCGCTATCCCTGCTCGTGCCGCGGCCAGCCTCTCGAGGTACCGCTCAGCGGTGTAGCCGCGGTGCATCGCGGCAAGGATCCGGTCGCTCCCGGACTGCAACGGCAGGTGCAGGTGCTCGCACACGCTGTCGACATCCGCCATGGCAGCGATCGTCTCGGGGCGCAGGTCCTTGGGGTGCGGACTCGTGTATCGGACCCTGCGGATCCCCGGCACTCCGCCGACGGCTCGCAGCAGGTCGGCGAACAGCGGTCGGGGACGATCCTGGCCCTCTGCCACCCAGGCCGTGCCGGCCAGGAACGCAGGATCGGCAGCGGCGTCCGAGCCTGCCCGGAGACGGAGGGTCAGATCGCGCCCGAAGGAGTTCACGTTCTGGCCGAGCAGGGTGACCTGCGTGACGCCGTCGGCAGCGGCTCGTTCGACCTCTGCCACGACGTCGCCGAACGGGCGGCTGATCTCGGGACCACGCACTGCCGGCACGATGCAGAACGCGCAGTTGTTGTCGCAGCCGATCTGGATGGTCACCCAGGCCGAGTGACCCGACTCCCGCACGACCGGCAACGCCGAGGGGAAGAGCTCGTGGTCCTCGGCGACGGTTGCTTCGAGGATCTCTGTGACGGTCTCGCCGCTCGCCTGATGGTCGTGCAGGAGCTCGACCGCCCTGTGCACGTTGTGGGTCCCGAGCACGACGTCGACATACGGCGCGCGCTGGGCAACGCCTTCGCCGTCCTTCTGCGACAGGCACCCCGCTACCACGATCTCCATGTCGGGGCGTCGGTCCTTCTCGGACTTGAGGTGACCGAGCGTCCCGTAGAGCTTGTTGTCGGCGTTCTCCCGGATGCAGCACGTGTTGAGGACGACGACATCTGCGTCCTCGACCCCCGACGCCGGTTCGTAGCCGTCCGCCTCGAGCAGGCCGGCAAGCCGCTCGGAGTCGTGCTCGTTCATCTGGCACCCGAAGGTGCGCACCAGGTACCGCTTGGTCACCCGGACAGCGTACGGCCGATGGAGGAGGGCATCGAAGCCGACCGCACCTCCTCCACCGACCGAGCTGAACGCCCTGGATCCGGGGGATCAGTCCAGGGTGATGGGGAGATCGTCGGGATCGACCACGTCATCGGAGAGGTCCACCGACTCCTCCGACTCGCCCTGTCCGATGCCGACGGCACGGAGCACGCGATCCTGGATCTCCACCATGACCTCGGGATGCTCGGTGAGGAACGCCTTCGCGTTCTCCCTCCCCTGGCCGAGCTGCTCTCCCTCGTAGGTGTACCAAGCGCCCGACTTCTTCACGATGTCGTGCTCGACCCCGATGTCGAGCAGGGAGCCCTCTCGGCTGATCCCCCTGCCGTACATGATGTCGAACTCGGCCTGGCGGAACGGCGGAGCCACCTTGTTCTTGACCACCTTCACCCTGGTGCGGTTGCCCACGACCTCCACGCCGTCCTTGATCGACTCGATGCGACGGATGTCGAGCCGCACCGACGAGTAGAACTTCAGCGCCCGACCGCCCGGGGTGGTCTCCGGCGAGTTGTGGACCATGACACCACCGGCGAAGTAGTTGTGGTTGCCCTCCACCTCGATGTCGAAACGGTGGTTTCTTCGACCTGCCGGCCGCTGCTCGATGCCTACGATCGCCGTCGGCACCAGGATGTCGGTCGGATCCACGAAGTGCGGCTCCACAGAGAACCGACCGCGGTAGCGGGGCAGGAGCTTGTACTCCATGCTCGGGTGCACGAACGGAGCGATGAGCGCGTGGAGCTTCGCGGTCTCATCCTTGGCGAAGGTGAGCACTGCCTGTCGAGTTGCGCCCCGTACCGTCAACTTGGGACGCAGATCCCAGGTGTCGGCCAAGTAGTCGACCAGACGTTGACGGGTCCCGGGCGACATGGCCTGCACGCAGATCTCCGACCGACCGCCGCCATCCCTGGTGCGCTCCTGTAGCCCCTTGGCCCGTAGCGAGAAGCTGCCGTCGTCCTGGTACCAGATGGCGAGTGACAGCGGGGTGAGGGCCTTGAGGTAGTCCTCGCTGAGGTTCTTGAAACCGGAGCGCTCGCCGACGTCGCCGACGTAAACCGAATCCCGGAGCTCGGCGAGCTCGACCAGCGGAGTGACGTCGTGGAAGACCGCGTCCCTGGAGTTGGTGCTCCGGCTCACCCCGACATTCGAGAACAACGACGCCTTCCAGTCGCCGTAGTCGGCCTGGGCGGCTCCGTGACCCCAGCGGAACCGAGCCGAGGCCCCGTTCTTGGAAGGTGACAGGGCCCCGTCGCCCATGAGTCCACCCAGGACCACCTGCCACTGCAGGTCCGACAACCTGCTGGTGGCCCGATGCATGATCCGGTCCCCCACGCACAGCTCACCGGCCTCGCGCCATCCGCCAGGAGTGCGGATCATGTGGTTGGGAGTGACCGCCATCGACGGTTGCTGGCCCCGGCCTTCGGGTCGCTGCACCGAGATGTGCAGGAACGACTCGGTCACGCCGTTGTCGAACCAGTTGACGACCTTGCGAGGCACGACTGTGTCGGTCTCGGGATCGTAGGAGAGGACCTCCACCGGCAGCTTCTGGTTGACGATCTTGCCGATGCGCTCCCGGGAGCCGTCAGCGAGCAGCACCTTCGTGTCGTAGGAGAAGCACCCGAACATCACCCCGATCTTCTCGCGCAGCTGGTTGATGAAGATGCAGATGGTCTGGGTCTTGTTGAGGTTGGCGGTCAGCTTGCGCAGCGCCTGGGACATGAGGCGGGCCTGGAGGCCCACGTGGCTGTCGCCCATCTCGCCCTCGATCTCGGCACGGGGGGTGAGCGCCGCCACCGAGTCCACGACCAGCACGTCGATGGCGCCGGAACGCACCAGCATGTCGGCGATCTCGAGTGCCTGCTCGCCCGTGTCTGGCTGGGAGATGAGCAGCTCGTCGACGTCCACGCCGATCTTCTGCGCGTAGACCGGGTCCATGGCGTGCTCTGCGTCGACGTAGGCGCACACACCTCCGTTGCGCTGCGCCTCGGCCACGACGTGCATCGCCAGGGTGGACTTGCCCGAGGACTCCGGGCCGTAGATCTCCACGACACGACCCCGTGGCAGCCCGCCGATGCCGAGCGCTATGTCGAGCGCCAGCGCACCGGTCGGGACGGACTCGACGGCCATGGTGCCCTTGTCGCCCATCTTCATGACGGAGCCCTTGCCGAACTGCTTCTCGATCTGGCTGAGCGCCATCTCGAGTGCCTTCTCTCGTTCCACGTGAGTGTCCCTTCGTGCTCGACGGCCGTTGCCGTCGTTCGGTGGTTCGGGGGCCGTTGCTCGGCGCCGATCAGTTGGTGCGCTGACCGTAACGACGGGGTCTGACAGTCTTCGTCGCCAGCGGTTGACCGGCTCCTGGACCACAGGTCCTGTCGACCCCTCCAACCGTAATTGCGAACGGATGTTCGATCAAGGACCGTCGGGGACCCGGCTTCGACATCTCGCTCTGCTTCGATCTCGCTCCAGGCTCGATCGTCGCCACGCAGTCGGCATCAGACCAGGTGACGACGCAGCAGGCCGAGCAGCGAGATCACGCTGAACTCGCGAACCTGCTGGCGCCTGCCCGGCAGGAGGACCTCGATCGAGTCCACGAGATCGGGCTCCGTTGCCGCAGCCCCGCTGCCCGGAGCCCCGATCGCGACGGCCAGGCACACCGTGCCGGGCCTGCGGCCCTCCTGCGGATCGGGTCCGGCAACGCCGGTGGCGGCGATGCCGACATCCGCGCCCAGGACCCGACGGGCCCCCAACGCCATGGCCCGAGCAGCGTCCTCGGTGACGACCGGTCCGTCGGGGACGCCGAGGAGGTCGAACTTCACATCCGAGGAGTACGACACGATCGAGCCGCGGAACACGTCGCTCGCACCCGGCACGTCGCAGATCCGGGACCCGACCATCCCACCGGTGAGCGACTCCGCCACACCCAGGGTCAGGCCCCGATCGCGCATCAGGTCGAGCAGGACGGACTCCATGGTGTCGTCGTCCACGCCGAACACCAGCCCCTCGAGCAGCCCTCGTACCACGGACTCCTCGGCCCGTAGGATCTCCGCGACCCCGTCGGCGGTGTCTGCCTTCGCCGTGAGGCGGACCTTGAGGCCCTCCACCCCCGACGCCAGGAAGGCGATGGTCGCCGCGCTGCCGCCGGCATCGGCGACGCGGTCCAGCTCGACCATCCGGCCCGCCAGCCGCTCTGCCAGCCCTGACTCGGACTCACCCCAGGTCCGGAGGGTCCGGCTGGCGATCACCGAGGTGATGCCGGCGCGACGATGGAGGTCCGGGAGGACCGTGCCAGACAGCATCTCCTTCATCTCCCACGGCACCCCTGGCACGGCGTAGATCACCTTCTGCACCGGCTCTCCGGTGAGCGGGTCGGGCCGTTCTACGGGGCAGACGAGACCAGGAGCGGTCCCCGGCTGCTGGGCGATGAACTCGGCACCGACGGGCTTCATCGCCTGACGCAGGTTGTTCATCGGCATCCGCCGACCGCGTCCGCCGAACATGGCGATGATCCGCTCGGCGGCCTCTTCCGACTCCTCGAGCGGCACGCCCATCACGGCCGCGAGGGCCTCTCGGGTCAGGTCGTCCTGGGTGGGACCGAGTCCGCCGGTGCAGATCACCGCGTCGCTGCGGGACAGGGCAAGCTCGATGACCTCGACGATCCGCCCGAGGTTGTCGCCCACCTTGGTCTGGAAGTACGAGTCCAGCCCGTTGAGTGCGAGCTGCTCGCCGATCCACGACGAGTTGGAGTCCACGATCTGTCCGAGCAGCAGCTCGGTCCCGACGGCCACGACCTCGACGCGCACGGCCGGCAACCTACCGGGTCATGGTCGTGGTCGAGCGTGAACCGGCCTGGATGTACTGCGCTGCGCTGATCCACGCGACCGCCACGGCCAGCCACAGGACGGTGTCGGCCATCCACGTGTATCCGGATGTCCACGGCCAGACCACAAGGCTCACCGAGCTGAACTGGAGGAAGGTCTTGAACTTGGCGACGTTGGAGGCCTGCACCGCGAGCCCCCTGCGTCCCCAGTAGCTGCGGAACGCCGAGATGAGCGCTTCGCGCAGGGTGATCAGGACCACCGGCATCCACCAGAACCGTCCGGCCAGCACCATCGCCCAGAGTCCACCGAGAGCCAGCACCTTGTCGGCCAGCGGGTCGAGGAACGCACCGGACCGAGTGGTCCCCTGTTTGCGGGCGAGGTAGCCGTCGAGGCTGTCGGAAGCGGTGATCGCCACCCACAACCCGAAGAGCACCCAGCCCGACTCGTGCTCGTAGATGAGCCAGAAGACCACCGGCGCCAGCAGCAGTCGCACGATCGTGATGGCGTTCGCCGGCGTGAGCAGGGCGCTCGGACCGAACGTCGTCTCGCCGACGTCGCGCTGGTCGGTCACACGGCCACCGCGGTGAGATCGGGGCCCGCAGCGGCGGTGATCTCGACGAGGTGCAGCTCCCCCACCGCCAGGTCCGACGGCACCTCGATCACCCCGTCGATCTCCGGTGCCTCCCTGTGGGAGCGGGCGACGCCTGGTTCGTCCACCAGCACGACGATCCTGGTCCCGACCGTCGCGTCTCGACGCCGTGCGGTCACCTCGTCCTGCAGCTCCCGGAGCTCGGCCAGTCGGTCGGCCACCAGGCCCGGCTCCACCTGACCGTCCAGGCCGGCCGCGTGGGTCCCCTCCTCCTCGGAGTAGGCGAAGAACCCGCACCAGTCGAGCTCGGCCTCGGAGACGAACGTCAGGAGCTGGTCGTGGTCGGATTCCGTCTCGCCCGGATAGCCCACGATGAAGTTCGACCGGAACGCCGAGTCGGGACGCATCGCCCTGATCGCCCTGATCCGCTCGAGGAAGCGCTCGCCGTCACCCCAGCGGCGCATGCGCCTCACCAGCGGCGCCGACACGTGCTGCAGCGACAGGTCGAAGTACGGCACGGGGCCCGTGGCGATGAGCTCCACCAGCTCGTCGGTCAGCTCCGACGGGTACAGGTAGAGCAGGCGCACGCGGTCGACCTCGGCCGCCACCGCACGGACCAGCTCGGCGATCGGCGTCGTTCCCGCAGGGGCGCTGACGCAACCGTCGCCGGAGCGGTCCCGGCCGTACGCCGCCAGGTCCTGGGCGACGAGCACGACTTCACAGACCGACAGCGCACGGACCTCGTCGACGACCGACTCGACGGACCGCGACCGCTGCGGCCCACGGAAGCCCGGGATGGCACAGAACCCGCACGCCTTGTCGCAGCCCTCGGCGACCTTGACGTAGGCCCACGGCCGCTCCGACGGCGGGCGGGGCAGATTGAGGAGATCGAGCGTCGGAACGGGACGGACAGCGTCCCCGCCGTCGGACGATTCCGATGACGCCGAGGAAGGGCGTCTGCCGAGGGTCACTGGAACCCCGAACCCCGCCACCGCGTCGACCTCGGGCAGGGCGCGGGCCAGCTCGTCGCCGTAGCGCTCTGCCATGCAACCGGTCACGACGAGCTGTGCACCGTCGGCCCGTCGCTCCTCGAGGGCCAGGATCGTGGCAACGCTCTCCTCGCGGGCCTCGGCTACGAACGCGCACGTGTTGACGACCACCAGGTCGGCCTCGTCCGCGGTCCCGGCTGGGGTCATCCCGTCGGCCACGAGTGTGCCTGTCAGCTTGTCGGAGTCGACCTGGTTCTTGGGACAGCCGAGCGTCTCGACCCAATAGGTGCGGGGCACGCCCGAAGGGTACAAGCCCACCTCCCGCCCGACCCCACCCCGTTCTGTTGTGCAGAACGAGAAGGATCCTTCTCGTTCTGCACAACAGAACGGGGAATTGGGGGGTGCTAGTTGGCGAGCCGAAGTCCCGGCCGCGGCCACTCGGCGGCGAGAAGCCGACCGGTCCCCGACGCGGTGACGTAGGCGGTGCGCCCCTCCGGCCCGCCGAAGCAGATGTTCGTCACCAGCAGGTCATCGACCGGATGGTGCTCCACCGTTGCGCCGTCGGGCGAGATGGCTGTGATCCCACCGTTCACGAGCGTCCCGACGCACACCCAGCCGTCACCGTCCACAGCGAGCGAGTCGAGGAGCTGATGTCCTGGCAGACCGCACAGCAGGTCGCCATGCGGAGCGAGCAAACCTGACCCGGTCGCGACGCCGGGTTCCGGGACATCCCACGCCCACACCCGTCCGGTGTGGGTCTCCGCGACGTAGATGCGGTCCCCCGCAGGCGAGAGGCCGACCCCGTTCGGCGCCTCGAGCGGGAAGATCACCTCTCGGATCGGCGAGCCGTCCGCCGGAGCGTAGAACACCCCGGTCAGGTCGCTCGATCGTTCAAGCCGCACGCCGTGGTCGGTGAACCAGAAACCGCCGGCCGAGTCGAAGACCAGGTCGTTCGGTGCTCGCAACGGTCGGCCGTCGCATTCCGTGTGGACAGTCTCGACCGAACCCGTCGCCAGATCCACCTTCTGGATGCTCCCGCCGGCCCAGGTGTCCGGAACACCGCCGGGGATCAGCATCCCTCCGAGATCGACGAACTCGAAGCAGCCACCGTTGTTGGTGATCCACACCGACCCGTCGGGTCCGATCGCCGCACCGTTCGGACCACCGCCGCACTCGGCCACGACGTCGAGCGAGCCGTCGGGATCCACCCTGCTGAGGGTGCCTCGCTCGATCTCCACGAGAAGGACGGATCCGTCGTCCATCGCCACCGGACCCTCGGGGAAGCGAAGTCCCGTGGCGACCGTCCTCCACTGCAACTCGGTCATGTGCTCTCTCCTCGATCTCGGGCACTGATCCTTGGGCGCTCACCGCTGTCTCGCCGGCCGAGCACGGCTGGCCGGCTCCCAGAATGCCGCAACCAGATCGACCAGGCCCGAGGAACGCAGGGGGGTGCCCTCGCCGCGGTGCCGCGCGTTCGCCTCCGCCGCCAGGTGACCAGGGAGCGACCCATCGGCGCGGACCACCCGCCACCATGGAACGGCCGCTCCGTCACGGGCCATCACCGCTCCGACCCGGCGCGGGCCTCCCCCCACGACGTCGGAAATGGCCCCATAGGTGGTCACCCGACCAGACGGGACCGACTCGACGACGCGCAGGACCGCTTCGGCATAGACCTCGGGATCGGTGGAACCGCTCAGAGTGCGCCGGACTCGATGAGGGCGTCGAGCTCCTCGGGAGACATCAGCACGTCGCGGGCCTTCGACCCCTCCGACGGCCCGACCACCCCACGCTCCTCGAGGAGGTCCATCAGTCTCCCGGCCCGGGCGAAACCGACCTTCAGCTTGCGCTGGAGCATCGACGTGGAACCGAGCCCGGAACGGACCACGAGCTCGATCGCCTGCGACACGAGCTCGTCGTCATCACCGGAACCGGATGTCCCACCGCCGAGACCACCGCCTGTGTCATCGCCGCCCTGGACGTCGGCCACGAACTGCGACTCGACATCGGGGGCCTGACGGCGCCAGGACGACACGATGTTCGAGACCTCGGATTCCTCGACCCACGCGCCCTGGATCCGCTCCGGAGCGCTCGAGCCGCCCTCGAGCAGCAACATGTCGCCCCGGCCGACGAGCCGCTCGGCGCCGCCCTGGTCGAGGATGACCTTGGAGTCGGTGGCCGAGGCGACGGCGAACGCGAGCCGGGCCGGCACGTTGGCCTTGATCACGCCGGTGATGACGTTGACCGACGGGCGCTGGGTGGCGATCACCAGGTGAAGCCCCACGGCGCGTGCCATCTGGGCGATGCGGCAGATCGACTCCTCGACATCCCGCGGGGCGACCATCATGAGGTCTGCGAGCTCGTCGACCACGATGAGGATGAAGGGCAGGCGCTTGAACTCGCGCTCTTCGCCCGGCTCGGGCTTCAGCTCCCCCCGGTCGTACTTGGCGTTGTAGCCGGTGATGTCGCGGACGCCGACCTCGGAGAGCAGGTCGTAGCGCCGTTCCATCTCCTTGACCGCCCAGTTGAGCGCGTTGGCGGCCTTCTTGGGGTTCGCCACAACCTGGGTGAGCAGGTGCGGGATCCGGTTGTACTGCGTGAGCTCGACCCGCTTGGGGTCGATCAGGATCATCCGGACCTGCTCGGGCGTGGCCCGCATCATCACAGAGGTGATGATCGAGTTGATGCAGCTCGACTTGCCTGCTCCGGTCTGGCCGGCGATGAGCAGGTGCGGCATGGTCGCCAGGTTCATCAGCTTGGCGGTGCCGTTGATGTCCCGGCCTACGGCCACCTCCAGCGGGTGCGTCGCCCGACGGGCCTCTTCCGACGCCAGGATGTCGCCGAGGTTGACCACCACGCGGTCGGCGTTGGGGACCTCGACGCCGATCGCCTGACGCCCGGGGATCGGGGCGAGGATCCTCACGTCGGGTGAGGCCATCGCATACGCGATGTCCTTGTTGAGCGACGTCACCCGCGAGACCTTGACCCCGGTGCCCAGCTCCAGCTCGTAGCGGGTCACCGTGGGCCCGACCGTCATGCCGACGATCCTGGTCTGGACCCCGTGCTCGAGCAGCGCCGAGACCAGCACCTGACCCCGTTGCTCGACGGCGTGCGTGTCGACGTCGCGACGACCCGACAACGAGAGGAGCTTCTGCGGGGGAAGCTTCCACGAGGAGCCGGCCACGCCGGGCGGCAGCTCGATCTCGAGCTGCTCCGGGTCGATCGGATCGGGATCGGCGACCACGACCGACGGCGTCGCCGGTGTGGCCCGCTTGGTCCGGGACCGCTTCGGCTTGGCGGGAGCGTCGGAATCCTGGTCGTACAGGACTGCGCCCGAATCCGCACCGGCGTCGACGTCGGGTTCGGCAGGACCGATGTGGAACAGGCCTGCCAACCAGGCGGTGCAGCGACGGAACGCCGGAGCGACGCCGCGTGCGACGTCACCGGCGAGCTGCCGCAACGGTCGGCCGGTCAGAAGGCTCCCCGCCAGCACGGCCATGACCGCCAGGACGGCAAGCGCTCCCCACATGCCGACGACGGACTCGAAGAGCCCCGACACCCCTGCCCCGACCAGACCGCCGGCGTTCGCGTAGGCGTCCATCCCGTCGGCGTCGACCGACAGGCCTTTGCCGAACGCGACGTCGAGCAGACCGACCGCTGTCACCGCTGCGAGCACTCCGCCGATCCACCGACGGACCCGGGCGGCGTGGGCCTCGTGCACGTCGAAGCCCGCCTCGTCGAACTCGGCCGGGTCGGTGAGGTCGACCTCGTTCCGGCGAGGTCCGATGATGACGAGCACCCCGACTGCCACCAGCGCCGGCGGGACGACCACGTCGAGGCGGCCGACCAGCCCGGCCGCCAGAGCGGCCAGCCCAGCGCCCAGAGGTCCTGCGGCACCGGCGTATATCCCGATCGCCGACACGATGCCCACCAGGACGAGCACCAGTCCGATCACGTCGTGGCCGTGGCCGTCGAACAGGACGGAGAACGGGCTGCGGGTCGGCTCGGCCACCGGTCGCCGTCGTCCTCCTGCCTGCCTGCCTGACGCGGAGCGGCCTGATGCGGACCGGCCTGATGACGGACGACCCGAGGCGGAACGGCTGGACGCTGACCCCCGAGTCGAGGAGGTGCGCTTCTTGTTCGACCTGCTGGTCGCCGTCTTCCGCTTCGTCGCGGTGCTCTGCTTGGTCGCCACAGTGACGATCACGCTACCCACCGTGACCGACGGTGGGGCGGAGGGCTCAGCCGATGGTCTCCAACGTCAGGTCATCGGTCCCGCCTTCGCCGACGGTCCCATCGTTGTCCTCGGCACCGGAATCGCCCGCACGGCGGTCGTCCGCGGGGTCGTCTCCGGGGTTGGTGTGCTCGAGGGTTCCTTCGATGTTCACGCTCGGCAGGATCCGATCCAGCCAGCGCGGCAACCACCAGTTCCGATCACCCAGCAGCTCCATGGTGGCAGGTACCAGCAGGAGGCGGACGATCGTGGCGTCGAGGAGGACGGCCAGAGCCAGCCCGAAGCCGAACAGCTTCACGGTCCGGGTCGGCTCGCCCAGGAAGCTCCCGAAGACGAACACCATGATCGCCGCCGCGGCCGAGATGACCCGGGCGGTGGCCGCCAGGCCATCGGCGACCGAGGCGTGGCTGTCGCCGGTGCGGACCCACTCCTCACGGATGCGCGACAGGAGGAACACCTCGTAGTCCATCGACAGGCCGAACACGATCGCGAACAGCATCATCGGCAGGAACGGCTCGATGGGAGCGGGTTCGATCCCGAACAGGTCCTTGGCCCAGCCCCACTGGAAGATCGCCACCAGCACGCCGTAGGCCGCGCCTATCGACAACAGGTTCATCACGACCGCCTTCAGGGGAACCAGGAGGGACCTGAAGACGATCATCAGCAGGATGAAGCTCAACGTGAGGACAGCGGCGAAGAACAGGAACAACCTGTCGGCCAGGAACTGGGTGAAGTCCACGGTCACGGCGACGAAGCCGCTGACGAGCACGTCCATCCGGGTGCCCTCGGCGGCGGCGGGGAGGACGTCGTTGCGCAATTGGTCCACCAGGTCGACCGTGCGCTGGTCCTGCGGAGCCGTCTTCGGGATCACCATCCAGAGCGCTGCCTCGGGTGCATCCGAGCTGCCGCTGAGCATGGCATCGGTGACCGCCGGGGTGACCGATGCGACACCCGGCGTGGAGTCCACGGCATCGGTGACCTGCTGCAGGTCCTCGGCGGTCGTGCCCGACGGAATGGCGGTCACGAGCAGCAGACGCCCGTTGTAGCCGGGGCCGAAGCCCTCGGCGACGAGGTCGTAGGCGCGACGGGTGGTCGAGGTCGTCGGGTCGTTGCCCTCGTCGGGGAAGCCGAGGCGCATCCCGAAGGTCGGCAGTGTCAGGACGATCAGCAGTGCGGCGGCCCCGAGCGCCATCAGCCACGGGTGACGCTGAACCAGACGGCTCCAGCGATAGGCCTTCGTGTCGCGGAGCAGCTTGGGTGCACGGGGCGGGAGCTCTCGTCGCAGCGGCTTCCAGAAGAAGCCGAGGACGATGACCGTCACCCCCACGACGAGAGCGGCGACCGCCAGGACCTGGAGTTTGAGTCCCAGGGCCAGCAGCGCGAGGGCGACCATCCCGGCGGCGATCAGGCCGCGCCACCGGCTGCGGTCCACTCGTGTTCCGGCAAAGCCGAGCAGCGCAGGGAGCAGGGTCAGCGAGGCCACCATCGTGACCGCCACGACGGTCGCCGCGCCTATGCCGAGTCCCTGCACGAAGCTGATGCCCATCAGGAGCATGCCGAGCAGCGAGATCACCACGGTGAGTCCGGCGAAGGTGACCGCCCGTCCCGACGTGTCGAGCGCTATGGCCACGGACTCCTCGACGGTGTGGCCGGCGTGGAGCTGCTCGCGGTAGCGGGTGACTATGAACAGCGCGTAGTCGATGCCGACCCCCAGACCGATCATCACGCCGAGCGTGGTGGCGAAGTCCGGCATCGTGATGACGTTCGAGAGCAAGGCGAGCAGGATCGACCCGACGCCGATGCCTCCCAGTGCGACCCCGATCGGGAGGCCCATCGCCAGAACCGACCCGAACGCGACGATGAGGATGACGATCGCGAACGCCAGCCCGAGCATCTCCGAGGCCGGGGGTTCGAACTCGACGAACATCTGTCCGCCGTACTCGATCCGAACGCCGTCGGCTCGCGGAGCCAACGCCTTCACCTTGCCGGCGTAGACCTCCGATGCCTCCTGGTCGAGCTGACCCGGCACCTCGATCGTCGCGAAGGCGATGGTGCCCGCATGCCCCTCACGGGTCGAGATCTGCGCCTCGCCTCCCGGAAGGAACGGGCTCAGGATCCGGGTGTGGTCGACCTTCGCCACTTGATCCAGGAACCCCTGCAACTCGGCACGCGTCGCGTCGTCGAAGCCGTCGGCCGACTCGAAGACGATCGTCCCCTGGGTGCCCGCACCCATGCCGTCGAAGTGCTCATCGAGCAGGTCCATCCCGTGGCGCGACTCGACGTCGGGCAGGTTGAACTCAGTCTTGAAGCCGTTGCCGAGCGCACCGCTCGACGCTCCGCCCACCACGATCACGAGCACCCAGGCGACGAGCACGACCCATCGTCTCCGACAGCACCATGCACCCAGTCGTCCGAACACCGGCGTTCCTCCCGTCAAGGGTTCCGGGCACGACGGTGGAACGCCCGGAGCGATCGACACCAGTGTGCTGCGCGCTCGCGTCAGGAAGCAGAACGGCGCACGGTGACATGCGTCTCGTGCCCGGCGCTCGGGCCGGGACTCAGGCCTCGAGCACCACCGGCACGATCATCGGTCGACGACGGGTGCGCTCCGACACGAAGCCCCCGGCGGACTTGCGCACCAGCTTCTCGAGCCGGCTCGGCTCCGCCCCCTCGTCGAGGCCGCCTTGCACCGCGCTGCGGACACGGTCCGCCAGGTCGCCGAGCAGATCGCCGGAATCGGGCTCGTACACCCAGCCCCGGGTCGTGATCTGGGGGCCGGCGACGACCCTCTTGCGCTTGCGGTCGACGCACACGATCGCGGACACGACGCCCTCGTCGGCGAGGATCCTTCGATCTGCGAGTACCCCGGTTCCGACGTCACCGACCGTTCCGTGGACGTACACGTACTCCGCCGGCACCCGACCGACCTCTCGCAGACCGTCGTCGTCGAGGACGAGCCTGTCGCCGTCCTCTGCCACCACGATGTGGTCGTGCGCCATGCCCATGGTCTCGGCGATCCGGGCGTGGGCGATGAGGTGGTGGTACTCGCCGTGGACGGGAACGAACCAGTCCGGCCGCAGGATCGACTGGTAGAGCTTGAGCTCCTCGGCCTTGGCGTGTCCGGTGGCGTGGACGTCGGACACGCCGGAGTGGATGACCTCGACTCCCTGGCGGAACAGGTTGTCGATCACCCTGGTCACGGCGTGCTCGTTGCCGGGGATCGGATGGCTGGACAGGATCACCGTGTCATCGGGATGGAGCTTCAACCAGCGGTTCTCCTGGCTGGCCAGCAGCGTCAGAGCTGACATCGGCTCGCCCTGCGATCCCGTGCACAGCACCAGGGTCCTGCCCGGCTCGTGACGGTCCACCTCCTCGACGTCGATCAACGCAGAGTCGGGGATCCGCAGGAGCCCCATCTCCCGCGCCATCGTGATGTTGCGCCGCATCGACCTCCCGAGCGGGGCGATCACTCGGCCGGAGTCGACGGCGGCATCGGCGAGCTGCTGGATGCGATGGATGTGACTGGCGAAGCAGGCCACGATCAGCCGCCGTCCCCGCTGCTCCCACATGAGCTGGTGCAGCACCCGACCCACCTCGGTCTCGGAGCGGGAATGACCACGCTGATCCGCGTTGGTGGAGTCCGCGAGCAGGAGGCGGATGCCATCTCCCGACGCGAGGGCGCCCATCCGCGACAGGTCGGTCAACCTGCCGTCGACAGGGGTGAGGTCGATCTTGAAGTCACCCGAGTGCACGATCGTGCCCTGGGGTGTGTGGAACGCCGTGGCCACCGCCTGCGGGACCGAGTGGGTGGTGGGGATGAACTCGACCTCGAACGGGCCGATCTCCCACGTGTCACCGTCGTCGACGACGTTCAGCTGGGTCCGCTTCAGCAGGCCCGCCTCCTCGATCCGGCCTCGTGCCAGACCGAGGGTGAGGTCGGTCCCGAAGAGCGGGAACTCGACCTCTCTCAAGAGATAGGACAGGCCGCCGACGTGGTCCTCGTGGCCGTGGGTCGCGATGCAGCCGACGATGTCGTCGGCCCGCCCGAGCAACCACGAGAAGTCGGGCAGGACGAGGTCGACGCCCAGCATGTCGTTGTCGGGGAACATCAGGCCGCAGTCGATGAGCAGGATCTGTCCCTCGAGCTCCAACGCTGCGCAGTTCCGTCCGATCTCGCCGAGACCGCCGAGGAATGTGATGTGGACCGGGGAGGCCATCAGGCGAGCCCGTCGAGCACACGACGAGCCCGGTCCTCGAGGTCATCTGGAGGCGGACCCATGGGCGGCCGGCACTCCCCGACCTTGAGTCCGAGCACCCTCAGCATGGTCTTGGTCGGGACGGGATTCACGGCGTCGGGACTGCTCTCGTAGTCGTAGGAGGGGATCAGCTCGGCGTTGATCCGACGCGCGCCGTCGACGTCACCCTTGACGTAGGCATCGACCATCTCGCCCATCTGACGCCCGACCCAGTGCGATGCCACAGAGATCACGCCGACGGCGCCGACGGCCAACAGGGGCAGGGTGCAGGCATCGTCGCCGCTGTACACCTCGAACGCCGACGGCGCACGAGCGATCAGGCGTGCGGTCTCTGCCGGGTCACCGGCCGCATCCTTCACCGCGACGATGTTGGACACGTCGTGTGCGAGGGTGAGCAGGGTGTCGGTCTCGATCTTGCGGCCGGTCCGCAGCGGGATGTCGTAGAGGATCACAGGGAGGTCCGTCGCGGCCGCCACCGCACGGAAGTGCCCCTCGAGCCCCGCCTGCGACGGCCGGTTGTAGTACGGGGTGACCGAGAGGATGGCATCGACGCCGAGCTCGCTCGCCCGTTTGGTCTGCTCGACAGCAGTGGCGGTCGAGTTGGAACCGGCTCCAGCGATGACCGGTACGGTCACCGCCGCACGGACCGTTCGGAACAGGACCAGCTCCTCGGACTCGGTGAGGGTCGGGCTCTCGCCGGTCGTTCCGCACAGCACCAGGCCGTCGGAACCGTTCTCCACCAACCAACCGGCAAGCTCGGTCGCAGCGTCGAGGTCGAGATCACCCCGGTCGTCGAAGGGTGTCACCATCGCGGTGATCACGCGCCCGAAGGTCGCGGTCATCGTAAGTCTCCGTTCGTGGCGGGCTCCTGGTCGAGCCCCGTCGTGGTCGGGATGTATGCGGGAACGGGTTCGTGCTCCCGGTCGTGGCCGAGGACTGCGAGGAGGTGCTCGTGGAGCTCGAACCACACGCCGTGGTAGGACGATCCCGTCGCTCTAGCGAGCCACTCCGTACGACCCGCTGCGACGTGGTCGTGGGCCTCCTCCAACCTCGGACCGTACCCGGCGAAGCGCCCGAGCGCATCGCCGAGTGCAGATGTGAGCCGATCCGCAGCCGGATGCATCACAGCGAGCCGTCGGAGCACCGCCGCGTCGCGGACCGGGTCGCCATGGTCGTTCGGGACGTGCGCTCCGTCGATCTGCACCACCTGCCAGTCGGTGCAGATCGACAGCAGCTCCGCGTTGAGCGGCAGGAACTCCGCGTAGGCGTCGGCGACCGTGGCGCGGGCCCCGGCGGCGTCCATCTCGGCGATCAGAAGGTCCTGGCCGCGCCGACGACCTGCGGCCGTGAGCGTCCAACCCTGGATCCGGCCTTCACGACGCTGTACCCAGCCCCGTTCGTCGTACTCGGCGAGGGCCTGGGCGACGGGCGCCTCCCTGCCCTCGGCGACACGGACGAGCTCCTCGGTAGGGGCGAACGCCCTGAGCCGCAGCTGGAGCAGCAGTGTGGCATCCAGGTCGTCCGACATCGGTGCCCAGGCTACCGGAGGCCCTGTTGGTCGCCCGAGGAGTTGTCGGTGAGCTCACCGAGCGCGAACTCGGCACGTCTGGCGTCGACAATCGACGCCAGACGTGCCGAGAAGCAGTGATTCCCGCTCGGGTCGTTCAGGCGGGCCTACCGCTCCCCGCCGCTCAGGCGGAGCGCTGATCCGCGTCGGTCAGGGCGAAGGACTCGTACTCCGCTCCGGTGTCGACCCAGTCCTCGAACTGGATGACGCCGATCTCCTCGAAGCGGCGACGCAGCCAGGCGTCGTTGCGATCGAGCAGACCGAGCTTCTTGCAGTTGGGCACGATCTTCGAGAACAGCATCATCTGGAACATCTGACGGGTGGGCGTCCGCATGACGAGCTCGATCGCCTCCTTGACCGGAACGCCCATGCGCTCCCAGACCTCCTGCTGGAGGAACCTGTCACGCATGCGCACCGCGGCCTCGAAGGCGAACTGCTGGCGCTCGAGGATCTCGGCGTCGGAGAGCTCGGCGTAGTACTCCTGGAGCGACAGGACCCCGAAGGCCACGTGGCGTGCCTCGTCGCTCATGACATAGCGGAGCATCTGCTTGAGCAGCGGCTCGGTCGACATCTGGTGCATGAAGCCGAAAGCTGCCAGCGCCAGGCCCTCGACCATCACCTGCATCCCCAGATAGGTCATGTCCCAACGGGGGTCCATGATGATGTCGTCGAGCAGCATCTTGAGGTGTGCGTTCACTGGGTAGTGCCCGGAGAGCTTCGAGTCGAGGTAGCGCGCGAACACCTCGACGTGACGAGCCTCGTCCATGACCTGGGTCGACGCGTAGTACTTGGCATCGATCCACGGCACGGTCTCCACGATCTTCGCCGTGCACACCAGCGCTCCCTGCTCACCGTGCATGAACTGGCTCAGCGTCCAGTTCTGGCTCTCGATGCCGAGCTTCAGCCACTCGGCGTCGGTCCACCTCTCGAACGGGGTGCCGGTCACGTCGAAGTCGGCAAGACCCAGCGCTCCGGCTCCTGACTGGCCGTTCAGCTGCTCGGCGTTGGCGATGACGATCGCCTCCTGGTCCACCTCTGTGTCCCAGGGGAGGTCGGTCTCGCCGTTCCACATGGAGACCTTGGCCTTCTCGTAGAGCTTGTCGAGAGCGGGACGCGCGCCCTTGGTGTAGTCCCAGGTGAAGATCGCCTCGCAGTTCTGCTGCACCGTCGAGATCACCTCGTCCCGGTCGGTGTTCGAGACGGCCAGGATGGCCTCGAGGTCGTCGACGTCGGCTCGGCCGATCAGGTCCTCGTTGATGCTCATGTCCAATGCTCCTGTGCTGGTTCTGGGCTGGCTGGTTCTGGGCTGACTGGTTCTGGGTCGCTCACGCCACCGGGGCGGGCAGCAGGTAGGTGGTGACGATGCGACGTGCGGTCGCCTCGTCCCCGAGATCGATGTCATCCGACGGCGTCAACAGGTACGAGACGACGAGACGGGCGGACCACATCGCCATGCGACTGGCCCGTTCCGGGTCGACGAAGCGGATCAGCGACGGTCCGAGCGCCGCTCCTGCCAGCAGGAACAGCGCCTCGAGGCGGTCGTAGGCGAGGAACGACTCCACGGCGGTCCACTCGTGCTCGCGCACGTAGGCCAGCGCCGCGTGGTCGCCGAGGAACCTGCTGGCGACGCTCACAGCCCGGGCGAGGCACGACTCGAGGTCGTCCAGGCGTTCGAGCTCGCTGCTGAGCGAAGAGACGAGGCGGGAGACCTCTGTGGCCAGGCCTGCCTGGAGGATGGCGCTCTTGCCGCCCGGGAAGAGCCGGTACACCGTCGCCCGCGAGATCCCGGCGGTCCGCGCCACGTCCTCCACGGTGGTCTTGGTGAGACCCCACCGACCGATGCAGGCGAACATCGCGTCGACGACCCGTTCCTCCGCGCTGCCGGGCTCGACGGGAAGGGCCAGCTCGACGGGCCCCCTGCGGCGGACTCCCAGGTTGTCCTGATGGTCCCGGGTGCGCTGGCCGCCGGACGCCGCGGCGGACTGGCGCGTCGCCGCGCCAGTCCGCGTCACGTGCCCCCCGGCGGCGCTCGTCATGGGTGACACACTAAGACTAAATCTGTCTCACAGCTACCCTAGAGATCCGTGACTTCGGTCACCGTTCGTCGTCCGTCCCGGATCCCCGACGATGCCCCGGAGGAACTCCTCCCGCACGAGATCACGCGTCTGCATCCGGTTCGTCAGGTCCCATCCGGCGGGGCTGCCCATGTACGAGAGGATCATCCGGGTGAGGTAGTCCGCCGCTTCTGCGGGATCGACACCAGGACGGAGACGACCCTCGGCGGCCTCGACGTCGAGCAGATCCCGCATGTAGTCGCGGATCACCTGGTGGACGATCGACTCGGTCGGACGCAGGGCGTTCACGAGCTCGTCCATCTCGGGTTCCAGCAGGTTCTCCATGATGCTGCTGCGCCGTATGAGCTTCGTCCCGATGACCAGGCCGGCCACCAGCCGGTCCTCCAGGGTCGGCAGGTCGCTCACGGCCTCGGCGAGGCGACGCCAGAAGCGCGCCACCTCCCACGTCGCTGTCTCCGAGACCAGCTGGCTGCGCCCACCCGGGAAGTGCCGGTAGAGCGTGGTCCTCGACAACCCGGCCTCCGAAGCGACGGCCTCCATCGAGACGTTGCGGACCCCATCACGCTCGACGCAGCTGATCGCCGCGGCCATGATCCGCTCCCGCACGTCCACGGGCCCCGCACCGCCCGCGTCGAACGGCCAGTCGCTGTCAGCCGGCGTCACGACCCACCACCTCCACGGGCGTCGTATCCGGGACGGTCACCGGCAGGTCGTCCTCGACCGGTGTCTGGTCACCGCGTTCCCGACCCGACGCGACCCGACGCAGGACCAGCGGGTAGCCGGCAGCGGCGATGAAGGCGAAGATCCACCACTGGACCATGTAGGAGAAGTTCGTCTCGGGGGTCGGGATGTCCAGGTGCACAGGATCGGGCAGGCCCTCGGTAGCTGCGGGCTGCGGCGGGTCCTGGCCGTCGAGGACCACGTACACCGGGGCGAACGCAGCGTCCACCTGCTGGTCGAGCCGCGGGATGTCGGCCCGGGCGAGGGAGCGGAGCGCGCCCGTCGTCGGATCGGTACCACCGAAGCTGGACGCGGCCTGGCTGCGCTGGACGAGGCCGGTCACCGTCACCTCCCCGCCAGGCGGCTCCGTTCCCGGGAACGGCGGAGCTGGGGTGTCCGCGTAGAACGGCACCCATCCCCGCACCACCGCAACCGCCGTCCCATCGGCCTGGACCAGAGGGGTCATGACCCACTCCCCCGGAGCGCCCTCACGACTGCGGTTGCGCACCATCACCTCGTGGGCAGCGTCGTAGGTCCCCCTGACGACCACACGCCTGAACTCCACGGACTCCGGGACCGACGCCGGCGGGGTGGCCGAGCTCACCCCGACATCGGCCAGGGCCTCGTCGAGCGGGACCGGAGTCCCGGCCGACTGGGCCTCCAAGGCCTCGGACTTCGCGCGCTCGTCGATCCACCGCTGACGCTGCCACAGTCCGAGACCCACCATCGCAAGCACGCCCAGGACCACGAGCACGTGGCTCACGATCCAGGCCGGACGTCTCAGGAAGGCGTACACGGAGACGACGTTACGGCCGCTCCGACCGGGCGACCATTCCCCATCCGACGATCCGGTCCCGGAACAGCGTCACTCCTCAGCCGTCGGAAGTCGGTGATCGCCGAAGCGGTCCCTCAGGTCCTTCTTGGAGAACTTGCCGACGCTGGTCTTGGGCACCTCGTCGATGAACACCACGTCGTCGGGCAGCCACCACTTGGCGACCCGTCCGTCGAGGAACGCGATCACCTCGTCCTTGGTGAGCTCCTCGTCGGGCTTCACCACGACGCAGGCCAGGGGGCGCTCCGACCACTTGGGGTGCGGGACCCCGATCACGGCAGCCTCCGCCACCTTGGGGTGCGCCATGATCTCGTTCTCGAGCTCGACCGAGCTGATCCACTCCCCGCCGGACTTCACGACGTCCTTCGTCCGGTCCACGATGCGGACATACCCCTCGGGCGTGATCACCGCCACGTCGCCGGTCTTGAGCCAGCCGTCGGCGGTGAAGGAGTCGGGCGAGCGCGGGTCGTCGTAGTAGCCGGCAGCGATCCACGGTCCCGCCGCCTGGAGCTCTCCCCTGCTCACGCCGTCCCAGGGCAGGATGTCACCGCTCGACTGGTCCGCTATGCGCAGCTCGACGCCCAGCACCGGTCGGCCCTGCGAAGCTCGGACGTCCGCCAGCTCCGCCTCGGGCAGGTCCGCCAGCGCCGAGGTGATGTTTGCCACCGACGCGACGGGGCTGGTCTCGGTCATGCCCCATGCCTGGAGGATCGGCAGACCGACCTGCTCCCGGTAGGCCTCTGACAAGGCCTTCGGGACCGCTGATCCGCCGCACGGGATGGACCGCAGAGCCGAGGTGTCGCGGCCGGCGAGCTCGGGCAGCACGCCCATCCAGATCGTCGGGACGCCGGCGGCGAGAGTCACCTTCTCGGACTCGATCATCTCGGCGAGCTTGACCGGCACCATGTTGGGTCCCGGCATGACCAACTTGGCCCCGCACGCGACGCCGGCGTGGGCCAGTCCCCAGGCGTTGGCGTGGAACATGGGCACGACGGGCAGGACGACGTCCTGCTCGCACACGCCGACGGCGTCGGCCAGCATCGCTCCCATCGTGTGCAGGAACGTCGAACGGTGGGTGTAGACGACGCCCTTGGGGTTGCCCGTGGTGCCGGACGTGTAGCACATCGATGCCGCCCGGTACTCGTCGTCGACGCGGAACTCGGCGGGCTCGGAGCCGGCGATCAGGTCCTCGTAGTCGAGGATCTCGACTCCGTCGGGGTGTGGGGTCGGAGCACCATCGTCCATCACGACGATGTGGCGCACGGTCTCGAAGGTCGGCAGAAGTGGTCCGAGGAGCCCGAGCAGCGAGCGGTCCACGAAGATCACCTCGTCCTCGGCGTGGTTGACGATGTAGGTGACCTGTTCGGGGAAGAGCCGGATGTTGAGCGTGTGCAGCACACGGCCGGAGCACGGCGCGGCGAAGTAGAGCTCGAGGTGACGAGCGGTGTTCCAGGCGAAGGTGGCGACGCGACCGTCGGCCGAGATCCCGAGTTGGTCGAGGGCCCCGGCCAGGCGACGGGTCCGGGCAGCCCACTCGGCGTAGGTCTCGCGCTCCATCCCCGCGGCGGTCGCCGTCACGATCTCCTTGGTCGGGTTCAGCCGCTCTGCGCGGTCGAACATGTGCGTGAGCGTGAGCGGACGGTCCTGCATCGTGCCCTGCATGGGTCCCCCTGTTGTCGTCGTCGGGTCGGTGTCACCGCCGGGGCGGGCACCGGTAGGGTGCGAGCGTAGGTCGGCCGGAGCACCGTGGTCGGCAGGACTGATCGCGATGACCGACCCCGCCGCCCGCCCCGAGCTCCCGCCTGATCACCGCACCCATCCGCGGTGGCTCCTACCGACCCTCACGGCCGGGATCGTGTGCCTGGCCCTGGCGTCCAACATCGGCAACGCGGTGTGGGCGAGCTGGGTGCAGGACAGGCCGCTCGGGCTCCTGGCGCTCAACTCCTCGAACAAGTACCTGCTCGTCACCTCGGTCAGCTTGGACCTGCTGCCGATGGTCCTCGTCGCGACGGTTCGCCTCCTCGCGCCGGACCCGATCTTCTTCGCCATGGGATGGCTGTACGGCGACCGGGCGCTGCGCTGGGCGCAGCGCACCTTCCGGGGATTGGCGCCGGCGCTGGAGCACGTGCACGACGACCCACGCGTCGTCCACCGGGCCCTGAACGTCCTCGTCCTCGTCGCGCCCAACAACATCGTGTGCCTCGTGGCCGGCGTCGCCAGGTTCCCGATCCGACGCTTCGTCGTGCTGAACGTGGTCGGAACCGTCGGCCGGGTCCTGCTGATGCGCCAGATCGGTCTGTTCTTCGAAGACCAGATCGAGGACGTGCTCGGCGTCGTGAACCGCTACCAGACGTGGCTGCTGTGGGGATCCGTAGCCCTGGTCGGAGCCCTGGTCGTGTGGCAGATGGTGTCGGACCGCGGCCTGGTCGGCGGTCTCGAGGAGCTCGAGGAGGAGCTCGGCGACGACTGAGCGGAACGACCTCAGGCGCCCAGGTCGAGCAATGCGTCCAGTCCGACGGTCACACCCGGCCGCTCCTGCACCCGCTTCACAGCGAGCACGACGCCCGGCATGAAGCTGGTCCTGTCGATCGAGTCGTGTCGCAGGCTCAGGGTCTGGCCGGTCGTGCCGAGCAGCACCTCCTGGTGCGCCACCAGGCCGCGCAGGCGCACCGAGTGGATCCGGATCCCTGACGGCCCCTCGCCCCCACGGGCTCCTGGCAGGACCTCCGTCTCGGTTGGGTCCCGGGTCCAGTCCTCCGAGGCGTCGGCCATGAGGCGCGCCGTGTGCATGGCGGTTCCGGACGGGGCGTCGATCTTGTTCTCGTGGTGGAGCTCGATGATCTCGGCCGAGTCGAAGTACGGCGCGGCGATCGCGGCGAAGTGCATCATGAGGACGGCACCGATCGCGAAGTTGGGCGCTATCACGCAGTTGGATCGTTGGAAGCGGCTGCGGAACCGGTCGATGTCGGCGTCCGCGAAACCGGTCGTCCCGACCACAGCGTGGATCCCGTGCGACGCGAGCCAATCGAGGTTGTCGACGGCCGCCGACCGCTCTGTGAAGTCGACGACCACCTCGGCTCCGGCACGATCAAAGGCGTTGGACGAACCGGCGAAGCGCACCTCGGCGTCGACCCCGGTCACCGTGCGGAGATCCAGCCCCGAGTAGCGCGGGTCGACCGCCGCCACCAGCTCGAGGTCGGCGTCGTCCTGGACGGCCTGGCACACCGCGGTGCCCATCCTGCCGCCGGCACCGAACACACCCACTCGGATCGTCACGCTGGCGACTGTAGCGGTGGGACCTCGGATGCCCGAGAAGGCCCTCCGTCAACTCCCGGGTTGCTCGAACAGGTCCCTGCGGGGCTCGTCGAGGAAGACCGGCGCCTCGTCACGGTCGAACGCCTTGATCGCCGTGGGCAGGTTGTCCGTGAAGCCGGCCATCAGCTGGTTCCGGTCCTCGAACTCGATCGCCGCGTCCAGGCTCGAGATCTCGAGCTCGACCCACATCGACTGCTTCGTCGCCTCGAGCCCGTGGTGGGAGTAGCGGACCATGTCGGCCGCCATCGAGAGGGCCTCGTCGAGGACCGCCCCATCGGGCACCACCCGGGAGACGAGACCCATCCGCAGCGCTTCGGCCGCATCGATACGTCGGCCGGTGAGCATGATGTCGTTGGCGTTGGCCGCCCCGATGAGGCGCGGCAGCAACCACCCGGCTCCCATCTCCGCCGAGGTCAGACCGTTGACGATCCCCGTCGCGTTGAACGACGCAGTCTCGTCAGCGATGCGCAGATCGGCGCCCAGAGCGAGGCACATGCCACCCCCGTAGGCAGGACCGTTGATCGCAGCGATCACAGGCTGCGGCATCGACCGCAGCCGACGGGTCAGCTGCGAGTAGGTCCGCATGGAGCGGCTCGCGATGCGATGCACCGACAGCCCGTCGATGTTGGGGATCACCCCGTAGTCCTTGAGGTCGAGGCCCGAGCAGAAGGCCCGACCCTCTCCGGTGAGCACGACGATGCGCGCCGCGTTGTCCCTACCGATGCGTTCGAGCACCTCATCGAGCTCGACAGCCAGGTCGATCGACAGCGCGTTCAATCGCTCAGGACGCTCCAGCCGGACGACCCGGACGTGCTCGCCGATCTCCTCGACCCCGACCCTGCCCATGGACGACCCCCGGTCCCTCAAGCCATGACCCAGGCGTGAGACCGCTCGTCCCGGGACCGCCGTGTACCGACCGCACCCGACGGGGCCGTACCGTACCGGTCATGGATCGGGCACCCGGCGACGAGCCCATGACCGCGGAGCAACCGTCGCTGCTCCTGCGCGTCAGCGGCCCGGACCACCCCGGCATCACCGCGGATCTCATGACGCTGCTCGACCTGTCCGGCGCGGACGTCCAGGACGTCGAGCAGGTGCTGGTCCGGGGGCACCTCACCCTGGCTGTGGCGCTCGCCGATCCGGGTGACGGCGGCGAGGCCCTCCGAGGTGTGCTGGAGCAGCTGTCGATCACCCGTGGCGTGAGCGTCGAGCTCGACGACGCGCCTGCACCGCCGTCACCGCACCAGCGGACCTTCGCCGTCACGGTCCTCGGCCACGCGCTCGAGTCGCCGTTGTCACCCGCCGAGATCGCGGCGGTCGCCGGTGGCGTGAACGCCTCGGGAGGCAACATCGACCGGATCGTCCGACTCGCCCGATACCCCGTGTACGCCTACGAGTTCCGGGTGACCGACGCGGACGAGACGGCGCTGGCCAAGCACCTGGGTGTAGCCGCCTCCGTCCACCGCCTGGACATCGCACTCCAACCCGCCGGCCTCGAACGGAGGGCGAAGCGCCTCGTCGTGCTCGACGTCGACTCGACGCTCATCCAGGACGAGGTGATCGAGCTCCTCGCCGTCGAGGCCGGCTGCGTTGCCGAGGTGCGACGGGTGACCGATCGGGCCATGGCCGGTGAGCTCGACTTCGAGCACGCGCTGAGAGAGAGGGTGCGTCGCCTCCGCGGCCTCGACATGGCGTCGATCGAGCGGGCCCGCGCCAGGATGCGCCTGACACCGGGCGCCCGCACCTTCGTGCGCACGCTCAAGCGGCTCGGCTACACGGTCGGGATCGTATCGGGCGGGTTCACGCACTTCACCGACGGCCTGGCCGACGAGCTCGGGCTCGACCACGCCCGGGCGAACCGGCTCGAGGTGCGCGACGGCCGCCTTACCGGTGAGGTGCTGGGTGACGTCGTGGACCGTGCGGCCAAGGCCCGGTTCCTGCGGGCGTTCGCCGAGGCGGAGTGCATCCCGCTCAGCCAGACCGTGGCGGTCGGCGACGGGGCCAACGACCTCGACATGCTCGCCGCAGCGGGACTCGGCATCGCGTTCAACGCGAAGCCGGTGGTGCAGGAGTTCGCCGACACCACCGTCAACGTGCCGTACCTCGACGCCATCCTCTTCGTGCTCGGCGTAACCCGCGACGAGGTCGAGGTGGCCGACACCGCCGTCGCTGACTGAACGCCGGCCACCTCCCGTCCGAAACACGCGCTTTGGCGGTGGGGGTGTGGGGGGTGGGGGGGGGAAACCACCCCAAACGCGGGGGAGAGGGGGGGGGGGGGGGGGGGGGGGCGGGGGGGG
>CAZNQK010000006.1:0-2124 GCA_964575165.1 uncultured Aquihabitans sp.
GATCGTCTCCTCGGAGCGGGACACGACGTCGAGGGCACCGCCCAGAGCCATCGCCACCTCACCACCCGCGAGAGCCGCCAGCACCGGGTCGCCGGACAGCGATCCGCTGTCGACGACCGGGCCCGGGGGCTCGTACGAGACGAGTCGGTCGGGATCGTGGTGGTCCACCGTCCACGACGAGCCGTCCGGCAGCTCCACCACGATCGCCCCGGCCGGACCGAAGGACGGCCCGACGATCCTCACGTCGCCGGACCGGTCCATCCACACCCGCAACGCCAGGGCCTCGTGCAGCCCGTGATCCGGAGCCTCAGCCATCTGACGACCCTCCGTGGCGAACCGTGGAGCCGAGGTGGGCGTAGGCCCGTTCGAGCTGGCTCCGCACAGCCGAGATGCGGCGGGCCCTCGTACGACGTCGGGCTGGTCGGTCACCACCGGACCCGCGGGCACGGTCCGGGAAGACGTCGAGCTGACCTGCGAGCCACAGCGCCGGCCAGCACGCGGCCTGCTCCGGAGTGGATCCCGAGACGGGCGCCGGAGCACCCACCGGCGGGTCCGCCTCGACCAGGAGGAACGTCAGGAGAGCCAGCGTCGCCGAGCTCAACCATGCCCGTCCACCGAGGTGCTCTATCGCCATCCGGACGTCGTCCTCGAAGTACGGCTCTCCACCGTCGGAGTCCACCGCAGGGATCACCGCCATCGGTGACGGTCGCGGGCCGCCCTGGATCCCGGAGCCGCCACGGGTTCGGGAAGGCTGGAGCAGGACCGCCATGTCCTCCTCGTCGACGAGGAGGTCGCGCCCCCTGACCGTCTTCACGACGACGTTGCGGACCACCGTCGCCCCGTACGCCGCCGGCGTGTCCACCACCAGCGGCTCCGGCCGACGCATGCGTCTCCACACCGAGACCGTCGCATCGCCCAGGACGTCCGCGACGTGATCCGGCGACGCGGGCAGACCCGCCGCCCGGAGTCGGCGGCGAACCAGACGCCGGGCGTCGACCGATCGGAGCCAGTCGAGCACGTCGTCGCCGCTGCCGACCCCCGGCTCGTCCCCACTCACCCTCTCCCCGGTCACCCTGTCCCCGGTCACCCTGTCCCCGGTCACCCTGTCCCCAATCACCCTGTCCCCGGTCGCCCTGTCCCTCGAGACCATGGCCCCGACTCCTTCCTCCGTGCACTCCATGAGCAGTGTGGCCCGCAGATGTGACATCCACAGAGAACGGCGGGGCTCCTCGCATCTCGGGTGTCACATCTCGGTGCCGGCGGGCTCAGGGGCTTCGAGTGGCCGCCAGCGTCGGCCACCGCGAGAGAGGAGCCAGCCATGGCCACACCGAAGAAGCCGGCGTCGTCCGGGGGAGCCGACGACACGTCCAACCCGATCGTCCACATGTACGTGCTGCTCGACCGCTCAGGGTCGATGGCCTCGATGGCCGACGACGTCATCGGCGGGTTCAACCGGATGCTCGCCGACCAGCAGGCCGACGGCGCCGACGCCCGGATGACGTTGGTGCAGTTCGACAGCGAAGACCCCCAGGAGGTCCTGGCCGACGCCGTGCCGATCGTCGAGATGGTCCCTCTGGACGGCTCTACCTTCGTCCCCCGCGGTGGAACGCCGCTGCTCGACGCCACAGCGAGGCTCATCGCTGCGGCCACCGCCCGTCAGTCCACCCTGGCGTCGATCGACCACGTGGCGGAGGAGATCGTGTTCGTCTCGATCACCGACGGTCACGAGAACTCGAGCTGCGAGCAGTCGCTGCGAGCGGTCCGGGGGATGGTCGACGATCGCACCGAGGCCGGGTGGACCTTCGTGTTCCTCGGCGCCGCGCTCGACGTGTACGGCGAGGCCGGGGGCCTGGGTCTGTCGGTCGGCAACACCCAGGCCTTCGCTCCAACCGCCGCCGGTTCCCGCATGGCGTTCGACTCGCTGTCACAGTCGACCGCGAACATGCGGGGCAAGGTCCGACGGGCGGAGCGGTTCGACAAGGACGACTTCTTCGAGGGAGAGAAGCCGGCCGAGGAGCACCGCCGACGTTCGTCGGGCCGGTGAGGGCCACCGCGTCGGATCGCCCCCCGACGCGGAACCGGGCCCGGCGGCCGCCCCATCCCGCCGGGTCCGGGGCCCTCCCG
>CAZNQK010000006.1:2224-3974 GCA_964575165.1 uncultured Aquihabitans sp.
CCGAACGTTCCCGCGGGAACGCCCCCTTGCCGAACGCTCCCGCGGGAACGCTCCCCCTGCCGACTGCCCCTCTTGCTCACTACCCCTCTTGCTCACTGACAGCACTCAACCCTCCACGTTCCGTGACTGTCACACCGGCAGCGTCATGATGGAACATACGTTCGACCCCACGGGAGGGAACCGATGGCCATGTGCTCTTCTCACACACCGGACTCGACATGGGGGATGCCGACAGAATCCGGACCGACGGCTCCGGGCGAGCTGATCACCGATGCAGATGCGGAGGTCGGATCCATCCCCACCGAACGCCTGGAGGCGGAGATCCTCTCGTGCGCCGCACACCTCGCCGCAGCCACGTGCCGGTTCCTCCTCCTCGTGGCCGAGCACGACCGAAGGGGAGCGTGGGAGTCCTGGGAGTGCCGGTCGGCGGCACACTGGCTGAACTGGAAGTGCGGCATCTCGATGGGAACCGCACGTGAGCACGTGCGCGTCGCTCGACGGCTCCGCGACATGCCCCTCGTCCGCGCCGAGTTCGCCCGAGGTGCCGTCTCGTACTCGAAGGTTCGAGCGCTGTCACGGGTGTCGACCCCGACGATAGAGGCAGGCTTGCTGTCGATAGCGCTCCACTCCACCGCATCGCAGCTCGACGTCGCGTGCGGCAAGCTCCGTCGGGTCCAGGAGAACGCCCATTGCGATGACGCCCTCGACGACGCGGAGCGTGACGCCCGCCGGCGGATGTACCTGACGCTCGACGACGACGCGTCGGGGACAGGCGTCGGACGGTTCCGCCTGCCCGGTGACGACATGGAGATCCTCCAGCGGGCTCTTGCCACCGCGGCGAGCGACATCGCCGCCCGTGACGAGCTGGCCACGAACGCGGCAGCCCTCGTCGAGTTGGCTCGCGCCTACCTCGCCAACCCTCGAACCGGGCCCGGACCGCAACCGGAGATCGTCGTCCACGTCGACGTCGCCGGCCTTGCTGCCCTTTCATCGGATGACATCGACTGCGTCGACCCCGGAGAACGCGACTCCGACAGACGCGCCCCGTCCGAGACGCCCACCACCGGAGGTCCGCCGAGAGCGGAGCGTGGAACATCGGGTCCGTCTCCTCGCGCGGACGTTCCCGCGGGAACGTCCCCGGCCCTGCGCAACGCCGAGTGGCCCATCCGCTCCGCCATGGGTCGCCATCTCAGCCGGGCGCTGCTGACGCGGCTCGCCTGCGATGCCGGCGTCAGGGCCGTCGCCGACCTGCCCGACGGCACCCGCCTTGACGTAGGCCGGCACTCCCGGACCCCTACAACCCAGCAACGCCGGGCGCTCCTGGCCCGCGACGTCCACTGCCGCTTCCCCGGCTGCGACACCCGCCGCAACCTCCACGCCCACCACATCGAGCGCTGGTCCGACGGCGGAAGGACGGACTGCGAGAACCTCATCTTGTTGTGCCGCATGCACCACCACGCCGTGCACGACAGGGACTGGGTCCTCACCGGAACAGCGGTGGATCCGGCGTTCCTGCGCCCTGACGGGGCGCCGGTCAGCCAGCAGGATCAGCGGGTCGACGGGCGATACGAGGACCTCGTCGCCGCCGCTCGGCAGGTCGCCGCGGTCCACGGCCACATCGACCTCGAGGTCGACAACCCTGGCGGGATCTGGGAGGGAGGCCACATCGACTGGGACTGGTTCTTCGCCGGGTGTGTGCAGGGCACACCACCCGCCCTGCACCCGAGCACGCCACCCGTTGCGGATGTCG
>CAZNQK010000006.1:4074-5756 GCA_964575165.1 uncultured Aquihabitans sp.
CGGCCGCGGCATAGCCTGCCTCCGGTGGAGACCCTTCCGTTCCAGACCTCCGAACGCCGCCTGTTGTGCGATCTGATGACATCGCTCGGACCCGACGCTCCGACGCTGTGCGAGGGTTGGACCACCTACGACATGGCAGCGCACCTGTACGTCAGGGAACACGATCCGGTGGCCGGCGTCGGCCTCGTCGTGCCACCCGCAAGCGGACTTCACGACAAGGCGATCGACAGGGTGAAGGAGCGCCGGACCTTCACCGACCTCGTCCGCAGCGTCCGCTCCGGACCCCCCGTGTGGTGGCGGCCGCTCGACGGCGTGGTCAACGTCCAGGAGATGTTCGTCCACCACGAGGACGTCCGCCGAGGAGGAGGTGACAACGAGCCGCGACCAGAATCCGACATCGGCGACCTGGAGGAGCGCCTCTGGGGAAACCTGCGCAGGGCGCACATCCTGATGACCCGGTCGATCAAAGGGGTCCGGGTGGTGCTCGAGACCCCCGAGCTGGAGCCGATCCGCGCTGGCAAGGGCGACGAAGCTGTGACCATCTCCGGCCGTCCCGGGGAGGTCGTGCTGTTCCTGTTGGGTCGCCGGGCGGCGGCACAGGTCGACATCAGCGGCTCAGACGCGGCACAGGCCGCTCTGAGCAGGGCGAACCTGGGCATCTGACACCGCACAGGGTCAGGGCATCTGAATCAGGAGGAGAACAGATGGCGAACGACGAACCGGCTGCCCGGGGGACGAACGGTGCAGAGCGGATGGACGGCGTCGGGACGATCGAGGTGACCGCCGATGGCGCTCTCGGGTCGATCCGGCTGAACCGACCCGACAAGCTCAACCCGCTGGGCACCACCACGTTGAACGAGCTCGTCGCCGCCGCCCGCTGGTTCGACGACCGGCCCGGGGTGAAGGTCGTGGTCGTCGGCGGCAACGGTCGGGCGTTCTCCGCCGGGGCTGACCTGGCGGCGTTCTCCGGGTCCGCCGACACGTCCGGGTCCGCATCCGGTATGGGATCCGGGCCGCGCGAGGCAGCCGACGCAGGACGACGGATGGCCGACGCGGTCGAGGCCATGCGTGCGGTGACCATCGCCCGGCTGCACGGCCACTGCGTCGGTGGCGGCCTGGTGCTCGCGGCAGCGTGCGACCTGCGCGTCGCGGCGAGCTCGACCCGGTTCTCGATCCCGGAGGTCGACCTGGGCATCCCGCTCGCGTGGGGTGGCATCCCACGCCTCGTGCGGGAGATCGGCCCGGCGCTGACCAAGGAGCTGGTCATGACCTGCCGTCCGTTCGGGGCGGATGAGGCCAAGGCCGCGGGGTTCCTGAACCGCGTCGTGCCCGACGAGGAGCTCGACGACGCTGTCGAGCAGCTGGCGGCGGAGCTCGTGACCAAGTCCTCGTTGACGCTGACCGCGACCAAGCGCCACACCAACGCCGTCGCCGAGGGGATGGTCGGCACCGCACGCAACTGGAACGACGCCGACAGCCTGGTCACCGCCCTGCACGACCCAGAGTCACGCGACGCCGCCCTGGCCTACCTGGCACGGGTCCAACGCCGCTGACTCCTGTCGAGATCCCGGCGCAGCGCCGGAACCTCACGAACGGACCGGAACACGGAGCCAGGCGCCAGGACCGGGGCGCCAGGACCGGGGCGCCAGGACCGGGGCGCCAGGACCGGGGCGCCAGGACCG
>CAZNQK010000006.1:5856-26514 GCA_964575165.1 uncultured Aquihabitans sp.
GGCGCCAGGACCGGGGCGCCAGGACCGGGGCGCCAGGACCGGGGCGCCAGGACCGGTGTCAGGGGCACCCACTACGGTCGGGAGCCATGGCTGGAGGCGCAGGGAGTTCGGGTCGAACGGGCCGTGGCCACGGCGGACACCCCGACCCGCACCCCTGGACCCGGGACGGTTTCGGCGGAGCCGACTCGATCGAGCCCGCGCTCGGAGCCATGCCCATGCTCGTCGACGCTCTCTGGCGGACCGAGTCCCGCAAGGGCGAGGGTCCGCTCGACCAGCTCCGACGCGTCGCCAGGACGTCGCCGACGCTGACGCTGGCATCGCTCGACCGTCTGTCCAGTCAGCTCGTCCAGTACCTGGCCGTCCTGGGGCCCCGCACCCGTCCCGAGCTCGCCGCCGAGGCAGTCGATGGCGACCTCGTCGCCCTCGACGGGCGCATCGAGAGGATGGCGACCGTCGGCATCGTCCGGATCATCCCTGCAGGGCATCTCGACGACCATCCGGACGAGCCGCGCCTGGACCTCGTGGAACCCTTCACGTACTGGGCTCCGTCGCGGCTCCCGTCGATCCGCCGCGAGCTCGGCGACATCCGTTCGGCGGAGCTCCGCAAGGCATGCTCCCTGCTCGGACTCCGTCCGGACGGGACCGACAAGACCTCGATGCTCGACGCTCTCCTGACCGTCCTGCTCGACAAGGACCAGCTCACCGCCGCCGTGCAGGCCGCACATCCGGACGGCGAGCACGTGTTCGTCTCGGTGCTCGACCGCAGCGCATCCACGACGGGCAGGAAGCAGACCGATCCCGGCAACCCCTGCGACGACGGCCTCCCCGGCGTCGTCAGCATCGTCGACCTCTGGCAGGCGCTGGAGGACGGACGCGGCTTCTACACGCACAGCGCCACGTTCCAGGTCGTCAGAGCCCTCCAGGACCGGTGCATCATCGGAGGCCAGGGGCAGGGCCCGGGCGGATACGGCTACGGGGCCATGACCTGGGCGTGGATCGAGACGGTGGTTGGCCTGACCGGACACATGTTCCGGTCGTGGGCCGACGGAGCAGGCGGCGAGGTCGATCCGCGGCCGATCGACGAACCCGTCGGGACACCCGCGTCGGTCGTGGTGGCCACGGGCCTCATCGCGGAACGTCTCGCCGAGGACCGGACGGAGGGCAAGCGGACCGGCGACCGTCGGCCACCGGTGAAGGCGATCCGGCGGGCCGGCGCCGAGCTCGGGCTGTCGGCACCCCTGGCCGGGCTGCTCGCCGACGCTGCGATCGGCATCGGCATCCTCGCTCCGATCGACGTCCGCAGCGACACCGGCACCGGACGGCGGCGCACGATCACCACGTCGGTCCAGTGGGTGCTCGACCCGACGCGGTTCGCACAGTGGACCGCCCTCCCGCCTGCGGACCGCTGGCTGCGTGTCGTTCGGACGTGGCTCCACCCGGAGGACGGCGCCGGCTCCGACCTGCTCGCCTTCGGAGCCAGGACCACTGCCATCGCTGCGCTGGCCTCTCTGCCGGAGGGGAACGGAGTCGGCGCAGCGGACCTCGTGCCGTGGCTGTCGGAGCACCACGGCACATGGGCCCGACCGGACGAGGACGTGATCCGGGACCTGGCGCTCCTGGGCGTGACCAGCTCGGGTCCGGTCGTCGGACTCGGACGGGCTGGACGGGCCATGCTCGCAACGTCGATGTCCGCCGCCGAGGTGGCGGTCGACCTGCACGACCTCTTCGACGGGGACGGCTCGATCGTGGTCCAGCCCGACCACACCGTCATCTGCGCTGCGGACGCTCCGGTCGAGGTGCTGGAGATGCTCACCCGCATCGCCGAGCGTGAGAGCCACGGCGCGGCGACCGTGTGGCGACTCTCGACACGACGACTCGTCTCGTCCGCGAAGGTGCTCGATGCAGACACCGTGATCGGGTTCCTGACCGACCGATCCTCGGTGCCGATCACCACCAACGTCGAGCGTCTGATCCGGGACAACCTCGTCGCCAACCGGTCCGCTCGCATCGAGGCCGTGTCGTCGATGGTCACCTGCGAGGACCCGGCCGTCCTCTCCTCGGCCGTCGCTGTCAAGGCCGCCGAGCTCCGCCCGCTCACCGAGACGATCGCTGTGTCGCCGCTCGAGCCGGCGAAGCTGCGCGACGCGCTCCGGGCGAAGCACGTGCCGACCGACCTGCTCGGCCTCGACGGCGAGCAGGTCGTGTTGGGCCAGCGACCCGAAGAGGGCGAGCTGGCGCGCAGCTGGCAGGCCCGCGTCGCCGTGCCCGCAGGCCCGGTGCGCTCCCCGGGTCCGGTTCCGATCGGACCGGCCGTCGTCGCGTCCTACGTGGGTCTCGTGACCGGAGACCACTCGCGCCGGGGTGGCGGCTCCGGCGGGGCAACGAACGGGAACGGAGACGAGCAGTGAGCGACCCTACGAACCCGCTGATCGTCCAGGGCGACCTGACCGTGCTGTTGGAGCTCGCCTCACCCCGATCCGACGAGGCGCGCGCCGCCCTGGCGAGGTTCGCCGAGTTGGAAAGGGCACCCGAGCACGTCCACACCTACCGGATCAGCCCGCTCACCCTGTGGAACGCGGCCGTGGCGGGGCTGTCGCCCGGGGACGTCGCATCGACCCTGACCGGGTTCGCCAAGTACGACGTGGCGCCGTCGGTGCTGGCCGAGGTCCACGACCAGATGGGGCGTTACGGCCGACTGCGGCTGGTGCGCGACCACGACACCGCAGCACTCGCTCTCACCTCGTCCGAACCGGCGCTGATCGAGGAGGTGAGCCGGGACCGAAAGGTGTCCGAACTGCTCGGGGACCGCCTCGACGGCAACCGGTTCGCGGTCCGTCTCGGCGACCGCGGCGTGCTCAAGCAGGAGCTGCTCCGTCTCGGATGGCCGGTGGCCGACGAGGCCGGCTACGACGACGCCGACGACCTGGTCCCAGTCAACCTCACCGCCGAGCTGCGCTCCTACCAGGGCGACGCCCTCGCAGCGTGGTGGGCCGAGGGGGGCGAGACAGGCGGCAACGGCGTGCTCGTCCTGCCGTGCGGGGCCGGCAAGACGGTCATCGGCCTCGGCGCGGTGGTTACCACCGGGCTGCACACGCTGATCATCGCGACGTCGATCTCGTCGGCTCGGCAGTGGATCCGCGAGCTTCTCGACAAGACCGACGTGGACCCGTCGATGGTCGGCGAGTACTCCTCCGAGAGGAAGGACATCCGGCCGATCACCGTCGCGACCTACCAGATCCTCACCCACGCCAAGCGGGGCGTTCCCCGTGAGGCCGACGTCTTCGAACGCCACCCGCACCTCGCGATGTTCGACGAGCAGCCCTGGGGGCTGGTCGTCTACGACGAGGTGCACCTGCTGCCGGCACCGGTGTTCCGGGCGACCGCCCGCATCCAGTCGGTGCGACGCCTCGGGCTGACCGCCACGCTGGTGCGCGAGGACGGACGAGAGGGCGACGTGTTCTCGCTCATCGGACCGAAGCGCTTCGACGTGCCGTGGAAGGAGCTCGAGGTCCTCGGCTGGATCGCCCCCGCCACCTGCACAGAGGTCAGGGTGCGGCTCTCCGACGAGCAGCGCATGACCTACGCGCTCGCCGAGCCCGACGACCGCCACCGGCTCGCAGCGACCGCACCGGCCAAGTTGGCGCTGCTCGACCAGCTCATCGAACGTCACCGCGACGACCGGGTGCTCGTGATCGGGCAGTTCCTCGACCAGCTCCAGGAGGTGGCCGAGCGCTACGACGCCCCGCTCATCACCGGCAAGACACCGCAACGGGCACGGGAGGAGCGGTTCCAGGCGTTCCGCGAGGGCGACATCCCACTGCTCATCGTGTCGAAGGTCGCCAACTTCTCGATCGACCTCCCCGAGGCGAACGTCGCCATCCAGATCTCGGGCCAGTTCGGCTCACGGCAGGAGGAGGCGCAGCGACTCGGGAGGATCCTGCGCCCCGACGGCGGACAGGCCCAGTTCTACACGCTCGTCGCCGCCGAGACGGTCGAGCAGACCTTCGCCCTGAACCGTCAGCGCTTCCTCGCCGAGCAGGGCTACGCCTACGACATCGTCGACGAGCTCAGGTGAGCTCCTCCGGATCGGCACCGACGAGCACGACGACCTCCACCCCGTCCGGCGAGACCCGGTAGATCGCCGCCTGCCCGTACCGCTGTCCGGCTCCGATCGCCGACGGCCCGAAGGGCATCGCGAACCCCGACTCCTCCCAGGAACCGTCGGGAGACCGGCCGACGGACCGCCACGGAGGACCGATCTCTGCGACGAGCAGATCGTTGCGACGTTCGTTCTCCTCCGCTGACAGCTCGACCGCCATCGGGTTCGCTGCGGTCAGGAGCGCCAAGGTCACGTTCGCCTCCCTGGCGAACGCGACCGCGTCACGGAGGCCGGTTCCGTCGTCGACCTCGAGGACGGCCCCGGTCCACACCGCCATGTGGTCCCGCATGGAGCGGTGTGCCGCGATCCGGGACGTGAGCGACTCGAGAGCGGTCACACCACGCAGCTCGCTGTCGGCGAGCACCCAGCGTCGGGTGACGTCGACGGGTTCCGCACCGATGGGCAGCTCTGCGGCGAGGGCCTCGAACGCCGCATCCACGTCGCCACCACCGGGTGCCCCATCGTCGCGGGAGCCCAACGACGAACCACCCGGCCACGTCGAGGACGACCCCACGGACCGCAACGGGCGTGTCGCGGTCGTGACGGCCGCCCGCCAGGCGCGCTCGACCCTCGAGTCGCCACGGTTGCCGATCCAGCCACGCCACCAGAGGAACACGAGCTCCGTGACCACGATGCCGACCATCAGCACGACGGCGATCCAGAAGCCTCCACGGAGACCCGGCATGTCCTCGAAGTTCTGACCGAAGAATCCCACGATGAACGTCGGGACCAGGACGAGTGCCGCGACGATGGTCAACGTCTTCATGACCTCGTTCTGCTCGTTCGCGATCCGGGCCTGCATGTAGTCGCGGAGCGACACGATCTCGTCGCGGACGCCCTCGAGCGACTCGGAGGCGTACAGGAGCTTGTCGAGCGTGTCGCGCAGCCGCCGCTCGATCTCGTCGGGGAACAGCTCCTCGCCCTCCAGGTCGGTCCCCGACACCGCCTGGCGCACCGCTTCCATCGTCGGCTGCATGGCCCGCCGGGCCTCGTGCATGTCCTTGCGGAACTGCTTGAGTCGGTTGCGGAGGTAGTTGCTGCCCTCCCGGGAGTGCGGGTTGGCATCCTCGAGCAGATCCTCGATCTCGTTCGCCTCGGCGTCGAACCCGTCGACGACGCTCACGAACGCCGATGCGACGGCGTCCATGATGAGCGCCACGAGCCGTCCGGGTCGACGGTCGGACGAGGCACGGAAGCGGACGAGAACGGGGCCCGGATCCACATCGGGGCGGTCGTCCGGGGACTCGTCGACCGTGAGGACGGCGTCGTGTGTGGCGAGGACGAGGACCCTCCGTATCCAGATGCAGTCCTGACGACGGTCCATGACCGGGATCTGGAACAGGGCAAGGAGGTGGTCGTCGTGCCACTCGGTCCGACCACGCCGGAGTCCGGCGTCCAGCCACTCCTGGACCCTTGTCAGCATCTCGGGGTGGAACGCGCGCACCAGCGCCGCATCGGTCACGTCGAAACCGCTCGAGATCGTGTGGAACCAGCCGTCACCCAGGTCCGTCACACCGGACCGATCCCCCGAACCCGATCGACCCGGACCCCGCTGACTTGGCTCGTGTCCACCCGATCCCTGCCCCACTGGCCGCCGCTCGTCCGACACCGGTTCAGCCCCGCCTCGGACGCGAGACCCGCCGGTCGGTGAAGGAGCTCACGACCGACACCTCGTCGTCGGTGATCTCGAAGACCGCTTCCTGGTCGAGCTGACGCGCGAGCCACCGGACGTCGTCGCACGGGGCGCCCCAGATGAGGAAGCTCTCCTCGCTGATCTCGCCGTCGGCGCTCCCCCCGACCGCCCGGGCGAAACCGAACCCGGCCTCGACCAGCATCGACGCGAGCCGTCCATTGGCCTCGGCGTTCGCCTCGGACGAGCGCACACGCCCGTTCGGATCGTGAGCCGTGATGACGTGCACCGGATCCTCGAAGGGCCACTCCTCGATCGCGTCGGTTCCGGTGATGTCGACCCACGCGTCGGGCAGCAGCTCCACGCTGATCACCGCGTTCGCGTAGTCGACCCAGCGCAGATCCTCGTCGGGCGTCTGGGCCGTGCCGCCGAAGCGGGCGCCGAACGCCGGCCCCAGACCGTTGGCGACATCTCGCACGTTCTCGAAGAGCGTCCCGATCTCCTCGGGGTCGACGGTCTCTGCAACGAGGTCGCCCACGACCAGGACCTGGGACTCCACCAACACGACCTTCGCGAATCCGAGCGACAGGTTCACCTGGTTGATCTCGTCGAGGAGCTCCGAGCGCAGACCCGCCGAGTCCAGGGGGACGGCGTCGACCACGACGGCCAGGAGCCGCAGCTGCACCGGATCGAGCTCGAGGATCCGGGCGTACACCGGCACGCCGTACGTCGTCAGCTGGAAGTCGCCGTCCGCGTCCGGGACGAGGACATCGGGCCCGAACAGTCCGCCGAGCAGCGCGCGCACCCGGTCGCTGGCCGGCCGCGACGGGTCGAGCGGCATGAGGATCCCCGACACCGCCCCCTGGTGGATGACGAGTCCGCTCCGGGGGTTGGGCGGCAGCTCCAGGGTCACCTCACCCCGATCCAACCCGGCCACCAGATCCGCGAGCAGGCTGGGGTTCACACCCACCGACGCGGAGCCGTCTGCGCTCGCAGCGATCTCCGAACGTGTCGCTCCGAGATCACCCCAGTCGACCTCCAGGGCCAACGTCGCCGGGTCGAGCTCCACCTGCATCGCCGGAGGGACGAAGTCCTCGCGGTCCACCTCGCCGAGCGGAGCGATCCGGGCGACGTTCAGCACCTCGCGCAGCGCCTCGACGTCGACCACGCCGCTGGCCACGGCCTCCTCGCGGTGCTGAGCGAGGATCTCCTCGACGTCGGGGAAGGACCAGCTCTGCCGATCGACCTGCATCGCACCGCCGGGACCGACCATCGACAGCGTCGAGCCCTCGTCGGACCCCGAGCGCAACGTCGCCGAACCCGAGGTACCCGCTGCGAGCGGAAAGGACCTGAGCAGCCGGAGCGGAACCAGCAGGTCCCGGTCGTCGTCGGACGGGCCGGCGTCGAGGACGACCGCCCTGTAGCTGTCGGTCCCGATCCAGCGGCGGCGACCGTCCGATCGACGCAGGCACACGTGGCCCAGGGCCGATCGCTCGTCGTCCTCGAGCGCGGGCACGACGCAACGCATCACCGCCTCCCACTCATCCAGACCGATCTCGATGTCGACGTCATCCATGGACGGACGCTCCCGCTCGCCGAGTTCGGGCACTCTACGACGCGTCCCGCCGACGACCGTGGAGGATCCGACGGGGAACGCGGCCGCACGCTGCGGCAGCGCGAGGCTGAGGTCATGGACGAGATCACCTTCTCCGGCTGTCGGACCGCCGTGGCGCCCCTCGGGGTCGGCACCTGGGCCTGGGGTGACCGTCGCACCTGGGGCATGGGGAGCTACGACACCGCCACCACCGAGGACACCATCGGCGACGCGTGGGACCGGTCGCTCGACGCCGGTGTCGGGCTGTTCGACACGGCCGAGGTGTACGGCGGCGGCGAGAGCGAACGCATCCTCGGACGACTCCTGAGCAGGACCCTCGCCGGGGACCCGGGCGTTCGGGACCGGCTGGTCGTCGCCACCAAGTTCTGGCCCGCCCCGTGGAAGCTCGGCGTCGGCCCGGCGCTCCGGCACGCCCTCGAAGCCTCGCTGGGCCGGCTCCAGATCCCCTACGTCGACCTGTACCAGATCCACGGGCCCATCAGCCTCCGATCCGCCGGCGCTCTCGCGGACGCGCTCGCCGTCGTGGTCGAGGCGGGGCTGACACTGGCGGTCGGGGTGTCGAACTACTCGATCAAGGAGACGACCCGGATCCACCGCGAGCTCGCCGACCGCGGCGTGCCGCTGGCGTCGAACCAGATCGAGTTCTCCCTCCTGCGTAGACGACCGGAGACCACCGGGCTCCTACGACGCTGCCAGGAGCTCGGCGTCGTGCCGATCGCCTACTCGCCGATCGGACAGGGTCGACTGACCGGCAAGTACTCCGCCACGAACCCCCCGCCGAAGGGGCGGAACTTCTCGGCCCACCCGATGGAGGCCGTCGACCGGGTGGTCGCCGTGCTCAGGGAGATCGGCGCTGCTCACGAGGACCGCACCCCGAGCGAGGTCGCTCTGCGCTGGATCATCGACAAGGGCGTGGTCCCGATCCCCGGCGCCAAGAACGCCCGACAGGCCGCCGACAACGCGGGTGCGCTCGGATGGCGACTGGAGCAGGCCGAGATCGACGCCCTCGACGCAGTCGCGCTCGACGGCACGAGCTCGCTGGCCAACCGCTTCTGGCAGCACGGCTGAGCGGCCCCGGGCACAAGGAGCACGCTGCGGCAGCGAGCCCCCGCGTCAGATCAGTCGACGACCGGATCCGACGACCCGCCCGACGGCACGACCGCCGACACGATCCACGCCGACGAGGTGAGTCGGAGCTCACCGTCGCGCACCCTTCCGACGAGCTCGGCCCGTACCGCGTCCACGATGCGGGCGCTGAGCTCGGGGTCGTCATGGAACCAATCGAGCTGCTCGCGCAACACGCCCATCCGCCTCGCCCCGTCGATCATGACCTCGATCCGATCCTCCGGGATGACGATGGGCACGGTCAGGTCCTCGACGGTCACGTCGACATAGCCGGAACCATCGAGGATCGCCCGGATCCGACCGGGGTCGCTCAGCGAGAACGGTCCGGGCGAACCGGGTTCCGGGAGCTCCGGCATCCGACCGGACACCGCCACCGCCGCGGCTCCGGGCAGGTGCAGCCACTCGTTGCGTGACACATCCTGCCAGCAGGCGAACACCAGCCGGCCACCCGGGCGGAGCGCCCGAGCGACGTTCGCGAAGGCAGCGACCGGGTCGGCGAAGAACATGACCCCGAACCGGGAGAACGCCGCGTCGTACACATCGGTTCCGAGGTCCGCGGACTGGGCATCAGCGACGACGAAGCTGACGTCACCCAGTCCGGCGTCACGAGCGCGGGTGCGCGCCACCGAGACCATCGTCGGAGAGATGTCGGCTCCCGTGACGCGTCCGACCGGGCGCACCATCGCTGCGATCTGCATCGTGGTCGGACCAGGGCCGCAACCGATGTCGAGGACGTCCTCCCCGACGACCGGAGCCAGGCGACCGATCGCCGTGTCGGTGATCACGCCACCGAGCATGAGCTGCGTCATGGGTTCGGCGTCGACCCACGAGCCTGCCCGGTCCTCCCAGTAGGCGGCCTGCGCGTCGTTCGGTCCGGGTCCGCTCATGAGCGCGATGCTACGCATCGACCACCGGCGCCGACGCTCCACACCGGCCCGAGCAGGCTCCGGCCGTCGACGGGCCCGTCAGGCGGTCGCCCTGGTGCGACGCAGGACTGGATCAGCTGCGGCGAGCACCCGGTCCGCTGCACGCATGACCCGTCCGCCGGCGCCGGGGGTGTCGCCGTCGACCAGGTTGCCCATGACCTGCAACGTGATCTCCGCGACCGCCTGGGTGCCAACAGCGGCACGGAGCCCGTTGCGGAGGATCCACGGGTGTCCGATCAGGAAGCTGAAGCGCCGACCGGTCCGTAGAAAGGCGTCGAAGCGCTCGCCGACGAGGTGGTCGTAGCGGCTCGGAGCGGTCAACGGATCCTCGAGGAACAGGTCCGCGGCCAGCGTGCCGGACTCGAGCGCGTAGTCGATCCCCTCGCCGTTCATCGGGTTGATCAGCCCTGCGGCGTCGCCGACCGCGACCCAGCCCGGCCCGCTCCGGTGCTGAGTGCTCATCGGCAGACGCCAGGCCCGGGGCCGTTCGAGATCGGGCCCGAGCTCCCAGTCGTCGCCCACGAGGGAGCGATAGCTGTCCTGCAACCGGTTGAGGTTGAGGTGCTTGAAGCCCTTCATCGTCGACAGCGCCCCGACACCGATGTTCACCGTCCCGTCGCCGGCGGGGAAGATCCAGCCGTAGCCGGGCACCGGGGTACCGGCGGCGTCGCGCAGGGTGAGACAGGCCTCCAGGTACCGCTCGGCGTGCCGGGGAGACTCGGCGTAGGTGCGGATGGCGAGGCCGAACGGCTCGTCGTCGAGACGTTCGGCCCCCAGTCGGCGGGCCGCCTCACCCGGCGCCCCGGCAGCGAGGACGACGAGCGGCGCCCGCCATCGGCGTTCGACGCCGTCGGGACCAGTCGAGACGACACCGGTCGCACGTGGCGAACGGCGCGGCAGCGGCTCGTCGACCTCGGGCACGGCGTCGTGTCCCCAGAGCACCTCAGCCCCCGCCTTCACCGCCAGGTCCATCAACCGCTCGTCGAGACGTCGCCGGGGCCACACCGCCCCGTGCGACGGGAACGGAGCGATGCCGGGCCACTCCATCTGCCGCGTGGTGTCGTTGGCCACCATTCGCAGCCCGTCGATGCGGTGAGCGTCTTCGAGACCGACGTCGAGCGCATCCAACGCCCGCACCGCCCGGGGAGTGAGGCCGTCGCCACACACCTTGTCCCGTCCGGGTCGGCCCTTCTCGAACACGGTGACCGACGCACCGCCCGTCGCGGCCCGGATAGCCGTCGCGGCTCCGGCCGGACCGCCGCCGATGACCAGTACATCTCTCTGCTCCGGGACGGCCACGTTGCACAGTCAAGGCGAACCGGGGCACCGGGCGGTAGTCGGCAGCCAGGTTCTCGACAGAGCAGTCAAGCGCTCGACAGAGCAGCTACTGGGCCGACAGAGCAGTCAGGCGCTCGCCGGCGTCCGGCGTGCCTCCGGCACCAGCATCGCTGCTGCGACGAAGAAGCACACCCCTCCGGCGATGGTCCCGGCGTTGTCGAGCCACAGGTTGGCGGCCTCGCCGCTCGGCAGCGTGTAGGCGCCCAGCGCGGAGAGACCGAAGAAGATCGAGCCGAGAAGGTTGAGCACCACGATCCACCACGACAGGTCGTGGACCCTGAGCCTGCCGGCCGAGTGGCAGACCTCGGCCCACGCCAGGTAGCTGGCGACGAGGAAGCAGATCGAGCCGATCACGTCGGGTCCCCACACCACCCGGTTCACGTCCGAGGAGCTCCAGTTCTCGACCATCGATCGGAACGTCATGACGTTGAACCAGACGGTGCCGACCAGCTGGACGATCGTCGCCCACCAGTCGATGCTCCGCGGGCGCCAGCTCAGCCGGTGGAACGGGCCGCTCCTGCGCAGCGGGTCACCCGTGGCGGGATCCGTGCGCAGGTGATCCGGCGCTCCCGCAGCCTCGGCGAAGCACAGCGCGGCGGCCGACGTGAAGAAGATCGAACCGACGAAGAAGGTCCGGGCCACCCACTCCGCACCGACGACCTGCTCCCACCACGGCATGGGCCCGACCGTGAAGCAGGTCGAACCGATGCAGAACAGGACCGCGATCCACCAGGTGCGCGTCGGAACGCCCGGTTCGTCGAGCTCCTTGCGGTGTGAGCGGGAGGTCCAGGTGAGGCTGCTGCCGTCCGGGCGGCGGAGGCGCATGAGCGACGTGAACGGCCCGAAGCCGGCCGACGACTCGACCTCCCAGCCATCGGGCACCTCGATCGGCGACGGCTTCATCGGCACCCCCGCGACGGTCCCCGCTCTCCGGACACTCCCCGCACTCCCGGCACCGAACTGCCTCGGTCGGGCTCTCGTCGGTCTGCGCAGGCACCCATCAGGGACACATCCTGTCGTACGGTGGCGACGTGGGCGTCTACGACGATCGGGTCCTGCCTCACCTCGTGAACCTGACGTGCGGGGCCAAGGGCATGGACCGCTACCGGACCAGGGCGATCGAGGGCCTGGCCGGCGAAGTCGTCGAGATCGGATTCGGGACCGGGCTCAACGCGCCTCACTACCCGCCGGAGGTGACGCGGGTGTGGGCGGTCGAACCGTCGCTGCGCTCCCGCGACCTGGCACGCGACCGGATCCGGGCATCGGCGACCCGCATCGAGCACGTGGGCCTCGACGGCCAGCACCTACCGCTGCCCGACGACAGCTGCGACGGTGCACTGTCGACCTTCACGTTGTGCACGATCCCGGACCCTCAGCTCGCCCTCGCCGAGATGCGACGTGTGCTCCGCACCGGGGCCGAGCTGCACTTCCTCGAACACGGCCTGGCACCGGACACGTCGGTGGCTCGCTGGCAGAGTCGGATCGAGCCGTGGCAGAAGCGACTCGCCGGTGGGTGCCACCTCACCCGGGACGCCACCGACATGATCACGGAGGCCGGGTTCACCGATCTGCGGATCACCACCCGCTACGTGAAGGGCCCCAAGCCGTGGAGCTACTTCTCCTACGGAGTCGCGACCAATCCGTAGGAGACGACACGATCGCACCGGTGCAGCGGGACGGCCGTGACGGTCAGAGCCAGTCGCGTCGGCGGAAGCCCAGGTACAGGGCCAACGACGCGACCAGCATGACCGCGACCGACACCCAGGTGCCCCACACGGTCGCCACACCCGGGTACTTGACGTTCATCCCGTAGAAGCCTGTGACGAGCGTCGGAACGGCGATGATGGCGGCCCAGCTCGTCACCTTCTTCATCACCTGGTTCTGCCGGTAGTCCCTCAGGCTGAGGTTCGTCTCCACGATGGTGGCCGCCAGGTCCCTCAACGCATCGGTGGAGTCGGTGATGCGCAGGACGTGGTCGTAGAGGTCCTGGAAGTACGGATGCAGGTCCGCAGTGACGACCTCGGTCTCCCTCCGCACGAGCGAACCGATCGCCTCGCGCAGCGGGAACGCCGTGCGATGGAAGCGTATGAGCGCCTGGCGCATGCGGAACCAGCGCTGCTGCTCGTCCGGGGTCAGCGGTCGCTCGTCGAAGATCGAGCTCGACATGTCGTCGAAGAACTCGTCGATCACCTCGGTGGCGTCGAAGTAGCCGTCGAGGACCACGTCGAGCACCGAGTACACGACGAACGCCACACCCCCACCGGCGAGGTCGACGATCCGCTCGGCGCGCTCGGCCACCTCGTCGACGTCGAGTCCGTCGTCCTTGCGGACCGTGATCACCCAGCGATCGGCGAAGATCAGGTCGATCTCGGTGATGCGGACCGTTGCCGTGTCACTGTCCACCGCGACCGCGTGACAGGCGAGGAAGTTGTGCGTCGGATAGCGGTCGAGCTTCGGCCGCTGGTGACGACCCAGAGCGTCCTCGACCGCCAGCTCGTGGACGCCCAGCTCGTCAGCGAGGTGGCGCAGCTCCTCGACCGTCGGTCCGCACAGGTCGATCCAGACCATCGTGTCGTCCTGATCGAGGTACTCGGAGACCTCCGAGACCGGGAAGTCCCTGGCCTCGAGCCGGTCACGTCGGTACACGCGTGTGCGAGGAACCCCGTTCACGCGTCGATCCTCGCCTCGAGAACCCTGCCCTTCGTGTGGTGCAGCACGCCTCCATTCAAGCCGGGACACCGCCGCGAGCGGTCACCCGAAGTCTCAGGTCGTGACCCCGCCACGCCGATGAGTCTGGCAGCACCAGCTGAACGACCCGGCCGACAGCGCACCGGGACCGACCGACGGCCGCGTCCCTCCTGCCGAACGCCGCACACACTCGGGGAGCACATGCACGACGAATCGGCCCACGGACCGTCCACGGCGATGCACGACGACGTCCCCGACCTGAGGACACCGACGAGCCCGGAGGGTCTGGGGCTGAGCCGGTCGCTCGCCGAGGACCTGGTGATCCGGCGCGCGGTGACCGACGGACGCAGCCCGATGACCTCGATCGCCGAGAAGCTGCACGTGTCCATCACCGTCGTCGAGGCGCTGCTCAACGGGATGAGGGACCGGAAGCTCATCGAGTACGACGGCATGGACGGCCGCGCCTACGTCGTCCGCCCGACCGAGGCCGGCCAGCAGTTCGCTGCGCAGCGCTCCCGGGAGAGCTCCTACGCGGGTCCGATGCCCGTCCCGCTCCAGATGTACACCGACGTGGTCCGTCACCAGAGACCGTCGATCGAGCTGGACCACGACCGTCTGCAACGCTCCTTCTCCGACCTCGTCCTGTCCGACGGGCTCCTCGACCAGCTCGGCCCGGCGATCCACGGCGACGGGGCGATGTTCCTGTACGGACCACCCGGGACCGGGAAGTCGTCCGTGGCGGAGCGGATCATCCGCGCCTACGAGGACGTCGTCCTGGTCCCTCACTGCGTCGAGGTCGACGGCCAGATCGTGTCGGTGTACGACCCGACCCTGCACGACGTCATCGACGAGCAACCCGCCTGGCTGGACCGTCGCTGGGTCGCCTGCCACCGTCCCGCCGTCATCACCGGCGGCGAGCTCCACACCGGGATGCTCGACCTCCAACTCGAGCGCGACAGCGGCGTCTACCTGGCTCCGTTGCAGATGAAGGCGAACAACGGGATCCTCGTCATCGACGACTTCGGCCGCCAAGCCATGACGCCCGACGCGCTGCTGAACCGCTGGATCGTGCCGCTCGACCGCAGCGTCGACTACCTGACGTTGCAGGGCCGCAAGTTCGAGGTCCCCTTCGAGCTGAAGGTGGTGCTGTCGACGAACCTCGACCCGTCGAAGCTCGGCGACGAGGCGTTCTTCCGACGGATCCACAACAAGATCTACATCGGGGCCTGCACGGACGAGCAGTTCGACTGGATCCTCTCCCGGGTGACACGGAAGATGGGCATCGAGCTCGAGGCCGCTGCCGCTGTCCGCCTCCGCCAAGCCGCCCGATCGCAGGGCGACGGCGAGCTCCGCGCCTACCTCCCCGGGGTCGTCTGCAAGCTGGCCACGGCCATCTGCCGCTACGAGAACCAGTCCCGCGTCCTCACACCGGACCTGGTGGACCGGGTGCTGCACCTGTACTTCACCGAGGACCTCGGCGTGGAGAGGACCGGACCCGCGCCGCACCACACCGTCGACGTGCCCCCGTTCGCACCGGACCCCGAGCTCGACGCGGAGCTCGCTGGTCTGATCGCGACGAGCGCCGGGAACGAGTCGTACGCGACCCAGGCGTTCGAGGAGGTGCCGGCTCCGATGCCGCCGCCGTTCTCGGGGACCTTCGCGACGCCGCTCGACCCGTCGGCCGCCTCCATCGTCGAGGGCAGCCAGGACCGCTGAGGCCCGGCGGGCCCCTCCACCCCGCCGAACTCGGGTCACCTAGCGCCCCATGTCGGCGCGAGACGACCCGAGAACCAGGAGGTCTCCGAACTCGGGTCACCTCGCGCCCCATATCGGCGCGAGACGACCCGAGAACCAGGAGGTCTCCGACCCGCGTTCGCGGGTTGCGCCTCAGCCGGAGAGGGCGGCGGTCACCTGCATCGCGCCGGCGTCGTCGCGCAGGGTGAGCGAGTCGCCCGACCTCTCGACCTTCGTCGCTGCTGCCAGCGCCGCGAGGTACTGGTCCTCCAGAGCGAGCACGTCGTCGGAGCAGCCCATCATCGTCGAAGCCATCTCGCCGAAGGAGATCGTCGTGCCGTCCTGCGTGTACGGACCGTTGAACTGGTTGCACCCGCCGTTGCCGCTGACCGTCCCGTCGGTGCCGAACTGCAACGTCAACGCCTCGGTGAGCGCAGAGGACTCCACGGCGTTGCCGGTGTTCACGCCCGTGATCTTCCACGACGTCCCCGCAAGGTCACCCGACACCGCCGAGTAGGCCAGCAGCTCCTTGCCCGAGCCGTCGAGCAGGCTGAGCGAGTCCTCGGTCCGGGTGAAGCTGCGGACCTCGGACAACGCCGCGACGATGCGCTGCTCCTGCTGGTGGGTGGCATCGGAGATGCAGGCCCGCTGGGTCATCGGCCCCGGAGAGAAGGTGAGCGAGTCGCCCTTCTCGGTGTAGGTGCCGGCGATCTGGTTGCAGCCCGTCGATCCCGAGAACCTGCCCGCTGCCGCGAAGTCGAGGGTCGGAGTCGTCGACTCCGCCGGGTCGTTCAGCTTCCAGGACGTGCCGGCCAGGCCGCCGGTAGCCGGAGCAACGCTGGAGGAGGGACGGGACCTGGGCTTGGCGGTCGTGGCAGTGCTGTCGGACCCGTCGTCGCCGCAGGCGGCCAGGCCGACGAGGGCGGCGATGGTCACGACGACGCAGAGCGGCCGCCACAACGTGCGGATCGCTGGTCGAACGGCGGACGGCATGTGATCTTGCGACATGGCGACACATTGGCACAGCACCCGGGTGGGACCAGCGTCGCCCTCGTAGCGGCTCAACCACAGGAGCCGGCCGAACTCGGCCACGTCGCCGGATCGTGTCGGTAGAAGTCGGCGAGGCACACGTAGAGGTCCGGGTGCTCCTGGAGCAGACCGACGGCATCGGCGAAGAACGCCTCGGTCGCGACCGCGAAGAACTCCGATGGGCTCACCCCCGCGTACTCGTCGAGGACGTCTCCCGCCTCGTCGACCTCGACCGCGTGGTACACGCGCGTGCACACCTCGACCCAGCGGGCGGCCAGGTCAGCGGACGACAGCGGCGGCGTTCCGTCGAGCGTTCCGTCGAGCATGTCCAGCTTGTGGGCGAACTCGTGGAACACGACGTTGCGGCCGTCACCGTGGTGGTGCACGTCGTCGTCCACCTCGTCCCAGGCCACCAGGACCGGGCCGTGGTACTCGGCCTGACCGAGCACGGGAGTCGGATCGTCGCTGACGATGCCGTCCACCTGGGAGTGCTCACCGTGGAGGACCACCGTCGACGGATGCACGATCACGGCGTGCACGTCCCGGTACGGGTCCTCGACAGCGACGTTGGCGACGAGCAGCGCTGCCTGGACCGCGATCAGGACCTGCATGGTCTCTGTGATCGCGAACCCGTTGGCCGGCTCCCAGTCGGCTCCTGCGATCAGCTCCAGCGCAGCGGCCTCGACCCGATGCAGCGTGTCGACGTCGAGGTCGCCCCACCACCGGACCCGATCGGCGCACAGACGTCGCCACTCGTCGGTGAAGCCGGCGTCGAGCAGCTCACGACGACGCCGATGACGCCTGGTCCCGAAGATCATCGGACGAGTCTGCCGTGCCATCCGTTGCGATCGTGTGCACCACGCTGAGCAGACGGGGGGCGGACTCGACGAGCGGGACCGGATCCAACTGCCGTTCCGAGCCGGCGCCCAGATCGTCGAACCGGCGGGCCTGGGGGAGGACGCGGGCCTCGAACGACCCGACGGCGCCGTTGTAGGAGTCGACGGCACGACGCAGCGACGCGCCGACCCTGTCGAGGTGCCCGGCGAACACCGACAGGCGGTCGTGGAGCTCACGGCCGGTCCGGGCGATCTCGTCGGCCTGCTCCGCGATCCGGTGCTCCCTCCAGCCCAACGCGACCCCCCGCAGGAAGCCGAGCAAGGTGGACGGGGAGGCCAGCACCACACCCCGTGACCATGCGTCCTCGAGGAGGGTCGGCTGCGCCGCCGCCGCGGCGGCGAGGAAGGAGTCTCCCGGAAGGAACATCACGACCAGGTCGAGCGCCCCCGGCACGAGAGAGGCGTAGTCGCGCCGGGAGAGGGCCGACGCATGCGACGAGACCGCCTTCGCGTGGGCGAGGTGCAGCTCCTCCCGGAGCGACGTCTCGTCGCACGCCGCGGCCTCGAGGAAGCGGTCGAGCGGAACCTTCGCGTCGACCACCACCGAACGCCCGTCGGGGAGGTGCACCACCACGTCGGGTCGCCCCGACTGCCCGGAGGCCCCGTCCGCGAGCCCGCCCTGCTCGGTGAAGTCCGAGTGGGGTTCCATCCCGGCCTGCTGGAGGACACGGCGCAGCTGCACCTCACCCCATCGACCCCGGACGGAGTTGTCCTGCAAGGAGCCCCGCAGCTGGCGCGCCTCGATCCGGATCTCCTCGTTGCTGCGCCGCAGGTCCGCGACGGCGTTGGTCAGCACAGCGCTCTCGGAGCGGCGCTGCGACTCGAGCTCCCGCAGCTGGGCAGCCTGCTGCTCGAGCTGCTGGACGACGCGGGCGCCCTGGGTCTGCCAGTGCCCGAGAGCGGTCGTCTCGAGGGTCTGGTACCGGCTGCCAGCCAGTCTCAGCAGCTGCTCGGACTGCTCCTGCAACGCGGCGCTGGCGACGGACCGGTAGACGTCCAGGAGCTGGTCGTCGGTGCGGACCGCGGCCTCGGCGGCGACGACTCGTTCGCGGAGCACCGCCCCCTGCACGGCTGCACGTCGGGACCAGCGCAGGTGGACCACCGTCGCCGCGACGAGCCCGACCACGAGCGAGACGGCGCCGACGACGGCGAGCACGACGGGGACGGAGACGGACGACGACATGGGATCCACGCCCGACATGGTGCCGACGGGGTGTGACATCCAAGGTCGCCCGTAGGGTCCGCCGGTCTCCGATCGCCGTCGGTTGCTCGTGTCGTCGCGCCGGCCGGCGCCGGATCCGGTGTCACGTGCTCGCGACCCTGACGTGGGCGACGGGACGGAAGCACCTTGCGATCGTCGCCGACCGCACCGACGACCTGGAGTGACGCGATGCTCGCCGTCAGCCCAGGCGGTCGGCGAGCCCCGAGGCGCGGGCGACGGGTCGCTCGACGGCGGCACGCACCGACGCCTCGGAGGCGACCAGGGTCACCCCCGAGCGGGCACGCGTGACCGCCGTGTACAGGAGCTCGCGCGTGAGGATCGGCGACGGCGGCGGAGGCAGCGTGACGACGACGTCGGTGAACTCCGAACCCTGGCTCTTGTGGATGGTCATCGCCCATTGCGTCGTCACCCGGTCGAGGCGCGCCGGGTCCAGCAGCCTCGGCCCTGCCGCCCCGTCGAACGCCACCCTGACCGACCCGGGTCCCCGTGCGGCCGGATCCCGACGGACGACGACCCCCACGTCGCCGTTGAAGACGCCGTTCACGTAGTCGTTCGCCGTGACCATGACCGGCCGACCGGCCGACCACCGCTCCCGCATGCGACCACCGGAGCGCAACTCGGCCTCGATCGAGGCGTTCCAGTCCTCGACGCCGAGCGGACCACGTCCGGTCGCGCACAGCACCTTGAGGTCCCCGAGCGCTCCGAGGACCTCGTCGGTCCGGGCCGCGCGGGCGGAGTCGACGAGGCGCACCGCGTGGTCGAGGACCAGCGCACGGACCTCGTCGAGCGCCTCGTCGAACGCCGGGTCGACCCGACGCACGACGCCGTCGGACCCGGGCACCGCTCCCCCGGCGTGCAGCTCGTCCAGCACGGCGTCGACGTCGCCGGCCTTGATCGCCGAGGCCAGCCGACCGACCGGTGATCCCGCGCCGAAGCGGTAGACGCGCTCGAGGACCACCACGTTGTCCCGGAGTGCCGCCGGCGCTGCCTCGGCGCGCCGGCCCACCAGGTCACCGAGAACCGCTCCCGCCTCCACGCTGGCCAACTGGTAGGGGTCACCCACCAGGACGACCCTGGCCTCGGGACGGACGGCATCGAGGAGCCGGGCCATGAGCGGGAGCGAGACCATCGAGACCTCGTCGACGACCACCACGTCGGCAGGGATCGGGTTCGACGAGTCGTGGGTGTACGACGCGTCGCTCCGGCGGGCACCGAGCAGCCGGTGAAGGGTCCGCGCCTCGAGCGAGCCCAGACGCCCGGCGACCTCGTCGCCGGGGTCGGCCTCACGGACGGCGGCCCCGATCGCCTCTTCGAGGCGGGCCGCGGCCTTGCCCGTCGGAGCGGCCAGAGCGATCTCCGGCAACCGCACCCCAGAGGCAGGATCCTCGGCAGGATCGACCGTCCCGTCGGAGGCCAGGACCGCGAGCAGCCGGGCCACCGTCCGCGTCTTGCCCGTCCCGGGTCCGCCGGCGATCACGACCAGTTGACGCTCCAGCGCGGCGAGGACGGCCGCGCGCTGGCGGTCCTCCCGACCGTCGCTCGCCTCGGGCAGGAAGCGGTCGAGCGCCTCCATCCGGCTCGCATCGACCGGGGAGGCGGCACCGGCCCGGGCGCGCAGATCCTCCGCGACCGCGATCTCATCGCACCACCACCTGTCGAGGTAGATCGACGTCCCCGACACGACCAGCGGCTCGACGACCTCACCGCGCCCGTCGCTCTCGTCGCGGGCGAGTGGGGAGGACAACACCCGCTGCACCCACACGTCGGGATCGGGCCACGACAGGTCGACAGGCGCTGCGTCGGCGCTGGGCTGTTCGAACAGGAAGTCCGGCGCCACTCCCTCGTCGTGTCCGGCCGGGCCGTCCGGATCCGGACCCTCGAACGACCCGGCGGGCGACCCGGCGGGCGACCCAGACCGGGACTCGATCGGCACCACCGTCGCCGCCACCTCGGTGAGATCCACACGGACGTGCCCGTGCAGCGGCGCCCGCACCGCTAGCGCCGCTGCCAGCACGACGTCATCGGTGATCGATCCGTCAACGACGTCATCACCGCGACGGCCCGCCGGGACCGACCTGAGGACCGACTCGACGAGCGTGGCGACGACGTGGACCTCGGCCAGGCCCAGCACGCCGGCGTCGACGAAGGGTCGGAGGCTCCCGACCGACGGGGGGATGAAGCGGTCCGTCACGACTCCGCCCCCGCCCCTGACCCCGCCCCCGCCCCGGGGGGGGGGGGGGGGGGGGGGGCCGGGGCGGGGGGGGGGGGGGGGGGCGGGGGGGGGGGGCGCGGGGGG
>CAZNQK010000006.1:26524-34102 GCA_964575165.1 uncultured Aquihabitans sp.
CCCCGCACCCGACCCTGACCCCGCCCCCGACCCTGACCCCGCACCCGACCCTGCCGGCTGGCCCGACGCTGATGCCACCGTGCCGCGGCTGCCGTGGAGCAGGTCGCTGAGCTCCTCGACAGCGGCCGGCGGCACGGACCAGGCGAACACCCCGTGGCAACGCCCATCGGCCAGGACGCTGGGCGGGCCGACCATGCCGCGGACGAACAGGTACCCCACCGGACCCAGATGGACCTCGGGCCGGTACCCGGGGAGCCGCCAGCGGAGGTAGCGGTGCAACGCCACCGAGTAGAGGACAGCCTGCAACGGGTAGTCGTGGTCCTCCATCGCAGCGGGCAGGCGATCCGGGTGGTAGTTGGACAGCGAGTCGGGTGAGCTCCAGTTGCCGAGACGGTTGGTCTTGTAGTCCACGACGCTGTAGCGGTGACCCCCGGTCGGACCGGGCATGCGCAGCACCAGGTCGATGGAACCGGTCAGGTGACCGCCGACCTCTACGTCGATCAGGCCGCCGGCCAACCGCGCTGCCCACGGAGCGAGATCGTCGTCGGCGTCGAGATGGGCGACCAGCACCTCTCCGATGGCCCGGGCCGGCACGGTCAGACGCGACGGGTCGGTCCGATCGCCGAGCGGGAGCTCGAAGTCGAGCTCGTCTAGGCGGTCCCCGCTGGCCAGATGCTCGAGCGCAAGCCCGCCGAACGCGGTCCCCAACGGCGTTCGGATCGACGCGGCGATGGCACGCACCAGCCTCGGCACGTCGTCGCCGGCGACGCTCGACCACGGCACGTCGAGCACATCGGTGAGCTGGCCGTCGAGGTCGGCCGTGAAGTCCACGGCCTCGAGCGCCGAGTGGACCAACGTCCCGAAGGCGGCACCGGCGCCGAGCCCGTCGAAGAGCACCGCCGGCGCCGGCACCTGCTCGTCGGAGTCACCGGAGTCCCCGAGTGTCGGGTCGTCGGGGTCGCGTCCGTCGCCGGCACCGGCGGGTCGGTCCGGCTCGGGGTCCGGATGCAGCGCCAGCGCAGCGATCGACGTGAAGGACCAGCGTCCCGCGGTGCGGTCGAGCACCCGTCCGAGACGGGCGACGTCGAGCTGCGTAGAGCTCCCGGAAGTGATCGCCCCGGCATGCGCGTGCGACGTCTCCGACGCAGGCGTGGAGCCGTGGCGGGTCGTGCCGGAACGAGCGACCCGTCCCGGACGGAACGGCACCTGTTCGACCCTGATGACCCCATCCGCTCCCCTCTCGGCGACGCGGCGGGTCAACACCTCGACCGCGTCACCGTTGTTCGACGGGACCGCGGCTCGTCCGTCCTCACCCGTGCCGAACAGCAGGTGGGCGAGACCGGAGCGGTCGCTCCCCGGCGTCGGGGCCCACCAGACGAGGGTGGTGTGCAACGCGCGGGTGAGCGCGACGTAGGTCAGCCTCCGGAGCTCGCCCTCGGTCTCTCGGCGGGCCAGCTCGGCGACGTCGTCCGGCGCGGAGCCGCTCACGTCGATGTACCGCACGCCGTCGTCACCGTGGAAGATGCGACTCGTCGAGTCCACTCGCGATCCGCCCCAGAGGGTCGGACAGCACACGACCGGGAACTCGAGGCCCTTCGAGACGTGGATGGTCATGATCCGCACCGCCGGGGTGTCGGAGTCGACCCGGCGACGGATGGCCTCTGGATCCTCGACCGCGTCGTCGTCGGGGTCGTCGAGGGCGTCGAAGCGCTCCGCCAGACCCTCCGGGCCGATCGGCCGACCGCTCGTCGCGACGTGGAGCAGCTCGGCCAGGTGGTCGAGATCGGTCAGGTCGCGTTCGCCCGACGGGCGGGCCAGGACCCGCTCCCTGACGGACCCGTCCCGCCAGACCCGTTCGACCATCGCAGCGACGCCCTGCCGGCGCAGCACCTCGACCCAGTCCCCGAGAGCCGCCTGGACAGCTCCGAGGGCATCGGCGCCCACACCGTCGGCATCGGCACCCGAGACGCTCGCAGCGACGCTCTCGGCGTCGACGTCGAAGAACCACGAGAGGGCGACGGCCCGGGCGGTCAGAGCGTCGGCGGGACGCTTGAGCGCCTCGATCAGCCAACGCCAGTGCGACGCCGCGAGCGACCTCGTGACGCTGCCCGCACCGATGATCACCGAGGCGACGCCCCTCTCGAGGAGGGACCTCTGGATCGGGACGGCATCGTTGTGGGCGCGGACGAGCACAGCGATGTCGTCGGCACGCAGCCGAGCGCGTCCGTCCGGCGAGCGCACCTCACCGCCGTCGAGGAGAGCGACAACGTTGTTCGCGAGGTCGTCGTCGATCGTCGAACGTGCGTCACCGGCGACGAGGGACCTGGCGCCGGACTTCGCCCTCGGCTGGTCGGGATGCGTGACGGAACGGATCCACAGCCCGGGCACCGGCGACCCGTCGAGCTCGAGCGACCGGCCGGCGAGATGCGGAGCGGACCGCACCGGTTCGTACGCTATGTCGTCGTGGCCGAGCGTCACCCCGGTCCACATCGCGTTCATCGCCTCGATGACGGCGACGTCGGAACGGAAGTTCGTGTCGAGCCGGCAGCGTCGGGACCGCCCGAGCGCAGCGAGGTAGTTGTGGACGTCTCCGCCCCGGAAGCCGTAGACCGACTGCTTCGGGTCCCCGACCACGACGACCACCGTGGACGAACCGTCGAACGCCGTCGTCAGCGCGCGCCACTGCACCGGGTCGGTGTCCTGGCTCTCGTCGATCATCGCCACCGCGAACTGCTCCGACAGCGACCTCCGCAGCGCGGGGTCGTCCTCCAGCAGCTCGGCGACCCGACGGAGCTGCTCATCGAACGTGATGCCGCCCGTCCTCACCAGCTGCTCGTGCACACGGTCGATGACGAGGTCGACGAGCTGCTTGGTCCGGATGTCGTCGGGAGCACCGCTCCGCGCGACCGTGACGATGCCGGGGTTGCCCAGGACGGTTGCGACCAGCTTGTCGAGCCGTGAGAGCTTGGGGAGCTTCGGGAGCGGCACGACATCGGGCCCTGCGTCGTCGGGGCCCGTGGTAGCGGATCCGGCGTCCTCGAGAGCGGCCTCGACGAGGACGTCCGCGACCGTTGCCCCGACCAGCACCGACGGGTCCTGGACGAGGACCGCTGACGGATCGAAGCGGCCGGTGGACCCCTGCGCTGCCAGGACCCGGGCGCAGAAGCCGTGGATCGTGGTGATCGTGGCGGTGTCGAACTCCACGACCGCCCGCTCGAGCCGGGCGCGGCGTTCGGCGACCTCGGTGGGAGCCCCTCGGAGCAGGTGGGCGATCACCGGGTCATCGTGGTCGAGGCCCGTTCCCGACTCCGCCAGCGCGCGTGCGGCCTCGACGAACCGGTTCCGGATCCGCTCCCGGAGCTCCGCCGCCGCCGCCGTCGTGAAGGTGACCACGAGCATCTCGCCCACCGGGACGTCCGCCTCGGCAACGTAGCGACAGGCCAGAGCCGCGAGCGTGTAGGTCTTGCCCGTACCCGCGCTCGCGTCGACGGCGAGCCGTCCCGAACGGGGCAGGGGTTCGGTGAGATCGAACACAGGGGTCGCGACGCCGCTCACGACGGATCCCACCCCCCCATCACCGCTCCTCCTCCTTCACAGCGAGGTCCAGGAGGTCCCACAGCTCGACGGCGTGCTCGGTCGGAGAGCGGCCGTCGACCCGGAGGGCTCTCATCTCATCGAAGTCGAGGTCGCCGAACGCAGCCCGCACATGCTGGTCACCGCACTCACCCAGGTGGTCCGACCAGCCCTTCCATGCGTCCCTCGCCTTGTTCGTCGCCCCCAGCGCGAGGTGGTGGCTGGTCCGCTCGAAGATCGGCAGGGGCTGGCGCATCGCCTGCTCCCGCCACCGCAGCAACCCGTCCAGGGCTCGCACCGCGAGCTCGCGGCGTTCGTCGGCCGACCCCCCGACAGGGACCAGGACCAGCTCGTCGGCACGGTCGCCCTTGCGTTCGGCGTCGATCCGGCGGATCACGACCGCCCTCCACTCCGGAGAAGGGTCGCTCGCGACGAGCGCCAGCAGGTCGATCGCGGCGTGGATCCGCTGAGCCGGCTTGGACTTGGAGTAGTGGAGCCGGACCGGACCGGGCCGGTCACCGCCGACGCAGCGCTCGACGACTCCCACGATCCGTTGGTGACCGACCACGAGGTCGATCGCGTGGTGCTCCGGGTGGGCGAGGCCGACCCCGAGCTCGGTGGCCGACCTCTCGATCCGGTCGACGGCGGTGCTCACCAGCGACACGTCCGTGTCGCGCAGACGACCCGGCGGAAGCGATCCCCGCGCCCCGGCGACCTCCAGCCATCGCTCGGCGTCGAGGCCAGCTGTGCGCGCGGCGAGCAGATCGGCGCCGAGCCAGTGCCGCTCCAGGGGATCGAGCTCTGCCGGGAGCGTGTCCGAACCGGATTCCTCGGCACGGCGGTACACCACGCCGAGCCGCCGGGTCATGAACTCGCGGACCGGCCCGACGGCGCTCCAGCGGAGTCGATCGAGCTCCAGGACGTCCTGCGGCGGAGCGGGGTCGAGCGGTGAGGCGACGAGCACGTCCGGAGCCGGGTCGGGTTCACGATCGCGGAACGCCACCGCGCTGCGACAGGCGACCGGGTCGAAGCTCCACGGCACATGCGAGGTGGGGCCACCCGGATCGCCGATCCCGGACGCTGCGAAGTTGCGGGGATCGAACCCCTGGCGGGGGTGGTCCACGCACAGCCGTCGGCGTACGGCGGACGCGTCACCCACGCAGGTGGCGGCGAGGAGATCCCACCACTCGTCGAGAACCACGGCTGGTGGAACCGGGAGGTTGGTGCGGACGTCGACGGCGCCGTAGGTGATCACCAGCGAGTCCTGCGCCGCGAGCACCGCCTCGAGAAGCTGCTGACGCACATCGGACCGCAGGTCACGGTCGCCGACCTTCGGCGAGGCGAGCAGGAGGTCGTCGCCTTTGGACGGGGCGCCGGGCAGAGCGTCCTGGTCCAACCCGAGCACGCACACGACCCGGGCGGGAACGGACCGCAACGGCGACAGCGAGCAGAAGGTGATCGCCCCCGTGCCGAACGCCGCTCGGGAGGGCTCCCCACCGAGGAGGTCGACGAGGAGCGCCCGCACGTCAGCCAGAGATAGGGAGAGGTCCGATGCCTCCCCGTCCGCGCCCGCGGAACGGTCCCTCAGCTCGGAGAGCACGCGATCGAGGCGACGGCGCTGCCACGACTCGGACCACGGCAGGGAGCACATGCGGTCGACCGCAGCCGCCAGGAGCTCGCACCACCGCTCGACCGAATGCGACCCGTCGACGACGTCGCCACGTATCGCCCCCAGGGTCCGGACCGCCTCGGCCACCCTGGTCGCGGCCCGGACGGACCCCTCCGACACCGCCAACGGCGCGACACCGCCCGTCACCAACGTCAGGTCGTCGCCGCGCACGACGGTCCCGGCCATCATCTGGTCGAGCCCCGCCGCCCAGGTGTTGTCCCGATGATCGGCAGGCATGTGCCAGCTCGCTCGATGCGGCCCGTCGAGACCCCACCGGACCGACGAACCGGCTATCCACTCCTCGAGCTGGTCGAGGTCGTCGGCGTCGAGGCCGAAGCGGTTCCGGACAGGGCCCATCGCCAGGAGGTCCGCGACGTCCGAGGCCGTGAAGCGCCCTGGGATCACATCCAGGAGCGCCCCCAGCACCCCGAGCAGCGGTATGTCGGCCCGGACCCGACGGTCCGTGATGCGATAGCGAAGCAGCGGCGCCCTCGCCTCGTCAGCCGACCGCTCGCCCCGTACGCCGTCCTGCTGGGCACTGGAGTCGGCCGACGGTCCGAGCACGGCTTCGATCACCGGGGCGAACAGCTCGATCCGCGGGCACAGGACCGCGACGTCGCCTTCGGTGAGGGTCGGGTCCTCGGCCAACAGGTGCAGCACGGCGTCGCGCAGGACCTCGACCTGGCGGGTGAGGCCGGTGCAGGCGTGGACCTGGACGGAGCGGTCCTGCGGACCGATCACGTACGAGCGGTCGGGCTCGCGGTCGGCACGGATGTCGGCCTGCACACGACCGAGCAGCGTCGAGGGCTCCGGGACGGACCCGCCTGCGACGGCGACGGATCGGGCCGTGACGCCACCGGCGGCCAGGACGACGGTGGACTCGCGACCCACCGTGCCCCACGAGCGGTGCAACGGGTTGTGGATCACGCCATCGGAGCGGTCCTCACGACGTGACGGGACGGTGCGCGCCCCCGTGTCCCTCGCGTGCCCGGCAACGGCATCGGCAGCCACCTGGGACGGGGCGAGGAGCATCAGCGTCACGCTGCGGTGGTGGCCGACGGCGACGAGGAGCTCGACGAGATCGGTCGGCACCGTGCTCATCCCGAACAGCGTCAACCGCTCGGGGAGATCGAGGGCGACCCCACCGTCGGCGACCCGGCCGAGCGCGGCGGCGAGACGCTCCGGAGGGCTCGGCACCCCGATCCGTTCGGAGAGGAGGTGGAACAGCGCGGGCTGCCAGGCCCGCTCCCCGGCGATCGCTGCACCGGCACCGTCGACGGGTCGGCCGTCGGCCCAGGCGCGGACCATGTCGGGTCGGTGCCGGCAGTACCGGTCGAACAGGTCGGCGATCGACCTGGCCCTACCGACGAGCGAGACGCCGGCCGGCGGGCTCCGGAGCGGTGCCAGCTCGGTCACCGTGTCGACGACCGGTCCTGCGAGCAGCTCGAGCACCGGCCACACGAGCCGTTCGGGCTCCCACGGGTCGGCGGTCACCGGGGCCGACCCGCCAGACAGGAGGTCTGCGGCCAGCACGACCCGACGGAGCTCGTCGGGGAAGGGCATCTCCACGTTGGCGCACACGCCGTCGGCGCCGATCGCCGTTCCCAGCGACGCGGACAGCCGTTGGGACAACCAGCGGCGCATCCCGATCGAAGCCACCGCGACCCACTCACGAGCGAACGGGTCATCGGCCGTGACCGACAGGAGCCCGACCAGCTCGTCTGCGAGGGGTTCGATCCGGTCGGACCGGAGGACGTCCAGCACGATCCGGAACCTACCGGTCCCGTGTGACACCGTCGGGCAGGTGGAGCGCATCCACGCCGTTGTCACACCCCCTCGGTACGTTCGACGGCATGCGGTTCCTGCACACCTCCGACTGGCACCTGGGACGGCAGTTCCACCAGACGTCCCTGCTCGACGAGCAGGCCGAGGCGATCGACCGGATGGTGCAGATCGCAGCGGACGAGTCGGTCGACGCCGTGCTCATCGCCGGAGACCTCTTCGACCGTGCCATCCCCTCCACCGGGGCGGTCGAGCTGCTCGACGAGGCGCTCGTCCGACTCCGCGACACGGGCGCGCTCGTGGTCGCCATCACCGGCAACCACGACTCTCCCACCCGGGTCGGCTTCGCCGACCGGATCCTGACCCGCGCCGGGGTGACCGTCCGCTCCGACCCGGCCCGGCTGGCCGAGCCGGTCCTCGTCGCAGACCACGTCAGCGGCTCCGGAGGGGTGGGGGTTGCCGTCTACCCGATCCCGTACCTGGATCCATCCGCGGTCCGGGCGGCGGGACCGGAGGGGGGATCCGGCGACGACCGGACCGACCCCGATGCGACC
>CAZNQK010000006.1:34202-52840 GCA_964575165.1 uncultured Aquihabitans sp.
CACGGGTGCATCCGCCGTCGAGCCCGCCCGCAGCCGACGGATCACCCACGAGAGCGTCCTCCGCGACGCCCTGCGTCTGATCGACGCGGACCGGAGGACCCGGGACCTGCCCTCGGTGGTGGTCGCCCACGCCTTCGTCGCGAACATGGCCCCACGCCCCGGCGAGAAGCCCGTCGAGGAGTGCGACAGCGAACGCGTGCTCGCCGTCGGCGGGACCGACCGCGTCGACCAGGGCATCTTCTCCGACCTCGACTACGTCGCCCTCGGTCACCTGCACGGTCGGCAGTCCTGGGCCGACGGCCGGATCGCCTACTCCGGCTCTCCGCTCGCCTACTCCTTCTCCGAGCAGCGCCACGCCAAGGGCGTCCGGATCGTCGAGCTGTCCCACGCCGGGGTCGTCTCCGGACGTCACATCGACCTCGGCGTCGGTCGGGGCCTCTGCACGATCACCGGCACCCTCGACGAGCTGCTGCGGCTCCCCGAGCACGCAGCGGCGGAACCCATGCGGGTCCGGGCGGTCCTGAGCGACGTGCACCTGCCGTCCGCGGCGATGGCACGGCTCCGCCAGCGCTTCCCGCACGCGGCCGAGATCGTCCACGAACCTCCGTGCCGGGACGGCGACGCATCCCGCAACACCTCGAGCCACGTCCGCCGGCGCGGCCCGTTCGACCTCACGATGGAGTTCCTCGCCGAGCAGTGGGGGGACGACGTCGACGACGAAGCCGCCACCCTCCTGCGACGGGGCGTGAGCGCGATCGTCGGGAGCGTGCCGTGAGGCCGGGCCGACTCGAGATCCAGGCCTTCGGTCCGTACTCGGGTCGTGAGATCGTGGACTTCGACGACCTCACGAACGACGGCCTGTTCCTGATCCACGGACCGACCGGAGCCGGCAAGTCGGCGCTGCTCGACGCCGTCTCCTATGCCCTCTACGGGCGACTCACCGGAGGCCGCACGGCCGAGGAGATGCGCTCGGACCACTCCCCGGCCGAGCTGGCGACGGAGGTGTGCCTCGAGTTCCGGGCCGACGGCGAGGAGTGGCGGGTCGAACGACGTCCATCGCACGAACGCCCCAAGCACCGGGGGACCGGCACCAGGAAGGACGACCCGGTCGCCCGCCTCTACAGGAGGAAGGGCCACGACTGGGAAGCGGTCGCCAAGGGCGGCCACGAGGTCGTTCGAGAGGTCGCCGAGCTCATCGGACTGACGCACGACCAGTTCACCCGGGTGATCCTCCTCCCCCAGGGTCAGTTCCAACGTGTGCTCCGACCGGGCTCACCCCGGGAACGGGAGGAGCTGCTCACCTCGCTGTTCGACACCGAGCTCTTCGGAGCCATCGAGTCGTGGGCGAAGGAGAGATGGAGCGAGGCGTCCTCGGCCGTGGCCGCCGACGACCACAGACTCGAGCACCTGCGCCACCAGGCGGACGAGCGGATGTTCGAGCTCGACGCCCAGGATCCCGACGACGACCGCTCCCCCGGCGGGGCCGCCGACCCCTGCGGGCCCGACGGGCCCGTCGTCGACCAGGGCGACTTCGACCGGGCCGCTCAGGCGCTGCGCCGCCGGGCCGCCGACGCCGCGACGGACGTGGACGGCACCCGTCGGGCGGTCGAGCTCGCCCAACGTCGGCTCGCATCCGAAGAAGCGTTGAACGAGCGCTGCGCGCGCCGGTCGCAGCTGCAACGCGACGAGCATCGGCTCCTCGAGCACACCCCCGAGGTCGACGCACGGGAGGAGCTCCTGGCCAACGCCCGTCGGGCGGAGCCGACACGAACCGCCTCGGACGCAGCGATGGCCGCCGACGACGAGCGTCGGCGCGCCGAGTCCGAGGTGTCGACGTCGAGCGATTCCCTCCTCGACGCGGCTCGGTCCCTGTCGCTCCCCATCGATCGGATCACGACATCCGCTTCATCGGGAGCAGCGATCGGGCCGACCGGCATGGTGGCCGCGACGCTCACCGACCCCGATGGCATCCTGGCCGCGCTCGCGGCGGAGTCCGTCCGTCTCGACGAGCTGTCGGCCATCGCCGATCGAAGGAGCAAGCTCTCACGTCGTCGCTCCGAGCTGCACGAGACCGTCCGCGTGGCCGGGCAACGGGAGCAGTCGGCCACGGCCGAAGCCGATGCCGACTCGGAGGTCGCCGCAGAGCTCGAGGGTCGTCTCGGGCTCGACCGTGCGACCGCAGCTCGGCTGGACCATGCCGTGGAGGCGCTGGAGCGAGCCGAGGACGTCGCCGGGTCGGTCCGCCTCCTGGTCGCCGCCCGCGCCGACGCCGAGAGAGCGGATGCGGTGGTGGTCGCAGCCCGGGACGAGCAGCTCGACGCCAAGGAAGCCCACCTGACCGCGCGGGAGCGCTACGTCGACGGCCTGGCCGCGACCCTGGCCGAGGAGCTGATCGACGGTCGACCGTGCCCGGTGTGCGGGTCCGCCGAGCACCCCTCTCCCGCGCTGCACGACGAGAGAGCCCCCGAGGGCTCCGCTCCGGCCACGACCGTTCCACGCCGCGAGGACGTGGACCGTCTGATGGCGCTCCAGGAGGAGGCGGAGAAGGCGTTGCGAGCGGCCACCGATGTCGCCGAGACGGCCCAGCGGAGGGTGTCGGAGCTGTCGGGTCGGGTCGGCGACGTGACGGAGCCCGACGAGGCCGATGCAGCCGTCGATCGGGCGACGGCGACAGTCGCCGGAGCCCGTGAGGCTGCCGAGCGCGTCACCGTGGCAGAGGAGCGGCTTCTCCGCCTGCGCGCCCGCATCGACGCCCACCGAGATCGGGCCGCCGCGGCGCGGCTCGAGGCCGAGCGGGCCTCGGCCGAGTCCTCCACGATCGCCGTGGAGGTCGCCCGCCACGACGAGGCGCTGGCTTCGGTCCTGGGTCCCGACGAACCCGCCGCTCACGTCGGCGCCGTGCTGGAGCGGACCCGCGACGAGATGACTGCGGTGGCCGACGCCGTCCGACGGTTGGCCGACTCGGTTCGACGGCACGAGGCGGCGGGCACCGCCGCGAGGTCGGCGGCCACCCGTCTCACCGACGCGCTGGAGCGGGCCGGATTCGACAGCGTCGAGGACGCCCGGTCGGCCCTTCTCGACCAACGACGCCAGGAGGACCTCGAGCGCGACATCCGCGCCCACCGCGACCGACTCGCCGGGGTCACGGCACAACTCCACGCGGACGACCTCGCCGGCCTGCCCGACGATCCGCCTGACGTCGACGCGTCTCGAAGTGCGCTCGAGCAGGCGCGGACCCGGTTCGAGCGTGCGTGCGCCATCGAGGAGCGGACGCGCAACGCCGCCGAGGCGCTCACGCGCTGGTCCGAGGAGCACCGGGCGATCGATCTGCGTTCCGAGCCGATGCGACGGCAGGAGGCGGTGCTGCGCCGGTTGTCCGACACGCTCAACGGCAGGTCCGGTTCGAAGGTCTCGCTGCGCCGTTGGGTCCTCGCCGCCTTCCTCGACGACGTGTGCGAGCTCGCGAACGTCCGGCTCCGGACGATGACCGCGGGACGCTACGCGCTGTCGGTGCACCGGGGCGACACACGCGGCAACCGCGTCGCGGGACTCGACCTGCGGGTCTTCGACGCACACACCGGCGAGACGCGCGACGTCTCCACGTTGTCCGGAGGGGAGACGTTCCAGGCGTCGCTCGCTCTCGCGTTGGCCGTGGCCGACGCCGTTCAGCAGCACTCCGGCGGGATCCACATGGACGCCCTGTTCATCGACGAGGGCTTCGGCACGCTCGATGCCGACGCCCTCGAGCTCGCCATGGACGAGCTCGACGCGTTGAGGGCGTGCGGGCGGATGGTCGGCGTGATCAGCCACGTCGCAACGATGAGGGAACGCATCCCCCGCGGCATCAGCGTCGTGCCCTCCACCGACGGCAGCCGACTCCGGGTCGGCGCCATCCTCTGAGCTCAGCCGAGCAGAGCGATCCGGATCCGATCGCGGTGGAAGTCGGCGTCGCCGTAGCGGGCGGCGAGCGCCCAGGAGCGCTTCATGAACAGGTGCAGGTCGTACTCGACGGTGTAGCCGATCGCGCCGTGGCACTGGAGCGCCGCGTCCGACGCGACGAGCGCCGCCTCCGACGCGCGGGCCTTTGCCATCGACACGTGGACAGGAGCGTCGGGGTCGCCGTGGGCGAGCGAGTTGGCGGCCCTCAGCACCAGCGGTTCTGCGAACGCCACGGCGAGCGCCGCATCCGCGAGGTGGTGCTTGACCGCCTGGAACGAACCGATCGGAACTCCGAACTGGCGACGCTCCCCCGCGTAGGCGACCGTCATGTCGATCATCGCCCCACCCAGCCCGACGAGCTGCGCCGCCGCGCCGAGCGCGGCCCTGTCGAAGGCTCTGGTCACGGCGTGGGAGCCGGCCTCACCGGAGACGATCAGCGTGTCTCCGGACGGCTCCCAGTCCACGACGCCGAGCGCACGCGCTCCGTCGACGGACTGAACGGGACGGATCGAGACGTCACCTGACCCGAGGAGGTGGACCTCGTCGCGGTCGCACATGAGGAAGGCGTCGATGGTGGCCGCTGCCGTCAGGTTCGCCGAGCCCGAGAACCCGACGCCGACGGTGGCGGAGCCGTCGGCGATCCGTCCGAGCAGTGCCCGGGCCGGGTCGGACGTGTTGTCACGCAGGAGACCGGAGGCGACGTAGGCGGTGGACGACACCGGGTCGGGCAGCGCGACCCGACCGCACTCGACCAGCAGCGGGACCAGGTCTTCGTCCCCCATCCCCAGGCCGCCGCTCTCCTCGGGCACCATCACGCCGAGGACGCCCATCTCGGCGAGCGCGTCCCAGGCCGCCCGGACGCGTCCGTCGCCACCTCCGACGATCTCCCCGACCGGCTCACGCCATGCCGCGCGGACGGCTTCGGACGGGCACGTATCGGCGAGCAGGTCCCGCACCGCCGCCCGGAAGTCGGTCTGGTCCTCGGTCAGCGCGAATCGCATGTCACTTCCTCGGCAGTCCGAGCACGCGCTCGGCGATGATGTTCCGTTGGATCTCGTTGGTGCCGGCGTAGATCGGGCCGGACAGAGCGAACTCGTAGCCCCTCATCCACGGACCGTCGAGCTCGGCGTCGCTGCCCAACAGGTCGAGAGCAGCCCGATTCAACCGGATGTCGAGCTCGGACCAGAACACCTTGTTGAAGCTGGACCGGGCGCCCGGCGAACGGCCCTCGACGATGCCGGTCACGTCGCCGAGCGTGTAGAGAGCGTACGCCTCGGCGTCGATCCAGGCGTCGACCACCCGGTCGGCCAGCCGTTGGCTCAGGCGACCGCTTCCGTCGACGTCCTTCGCGAGGTCGACCAGTCGCGTAGCCGCTGCCCTGAACCTGCCCGGCGAGCGCAGGGTCAGGCCCCGCTCGGAGGTCGTCGTGGCCATCGCGACGCCCCAGCCCTGATCTACGCCACCCAGCGTCCCGCCCCGTGACATGACCTCGACCGCCGCCACGTCGTCAAGATCGTCGGGCGGGTTGTCGGGGACGAGCACGTCGTCGAGGAACACCTCGGCGAAGCCCTCGTCGCCGTCGAGACGACCGAACCCCCGGACGGTCACACCGTCAGCGTCGAGCGGCAGGAGGAAGTAGGTGAGGCCGCGGTGGCGTTCGGCCGTGGCGTCCGTCCGGAACAACCCGAAGAGATGGGTGCAGAAGGCGCCCCGTGTCGTCCACGTCTTCTGGCCGCTGAGACGCCAACCACCCGCCTCGTCGTCGCGGATCGCCCGCGACGAGATGCCGGCGAGATCGGAACCGGCGTTGGGTTCGGACCATCCCTGGCACCACAGATCCTCGGCCGCGGACATCCGTGGCAGGTAGTGGTCCTGCTGGGCGGACGTCCCGAACTCGAAGATGGTGGGAGCGAGGAGGAAGATGCCGTTCTGGGTGACCCGCTGCGGAGCTCCGGCGGCGTAGTACTCCTCCTCGAAGATCAGCCACTCCCACAGCGACGCGTCGCGGCCTCCGTACGCCGCCGGCCAGGACACGACGGCCCAACGTGCCTCGTGCAGTGCCCGCTCCCACTCGACATGGGCGGCGAAGCCCTCGGCGGTGTCACCGGACGGCAGCGGCGTGGCCGGCACCTGGTCGGCCAGCCAGGCGCGGCACTCCATCCGGAAGGCGTCCTCGGACTCGCTCCACGTGAGGTCCATGGCGCCAGTCTGCCCGACACCTGACGACCCGTCAGATCCCTGCCCCGGCCGCGGATCAGGCCCGTGCCCACGACAAGGGCCGATCTGCCCATCCCGACCGGGCGCTCAGTGTTCACGTCGAGGCGCCACCGGGCCGATGGGTACCGAGATGGTTCCACCCGAACGCGCCCCGACGCCGACGATGACCGAGCATCGCTCCTCGTTGCGCCCTGGTGTGACGACCATCGCCGTCGCCGTGGGATCCGGAGCGATCGTCGGGATCTCCTGGCCGGACCTGGCACGGGGACTGAGCTCGGCCGGCATGGCCAGGCCCGACAGGCTCGTGCACCTGATCGGGTGCGTGGTGCTCCTGATCGCGGCGGGGCTCCTGGCACGTGGCGCTCGACGGGTCCGAGGTCGTCGCGGATCGGGTCTCGCCGTCATCGCCGCTGGGACTGCCATCCTCTCGGTCTCGACGGCCGTGATGACCATGTCCCCGACCGCGACCACGGGCCTCATCCGTGCCGACGGGCCGACGCCGGGGCAGATGGGCGCGTTCGTCGTCCTCCTCGTGGGAGTGTGCATCCTGCCCTCGACACGCCGCTGGAGCCCCGTTGCGTGGATCGACGTCGGCCTGGGGGCGATCGCCGTGCTGGCGATGTCGTGGCTCGCACCGGTGCGCGACTCGTCGGGACCGAACGCCGGTCTGGCCGACGTGGTCGAGCGCTTCCCGCCCGCGATCCTGCTGACGGCGACGATGGTCCTCGGCGTGGTGTACCTGGTGCGGGTCGCTCCACGGATGCGGCCCGGCGACGGAGCGCTCGTCGTCGTCTTACTCCTCCTGCCGTCGACGCTCTACACCTCGGTCGTGGGCCAGTTCGCCGGGCTCGGCGCGGCGGCCCTCCGGTCCTCGACCATGTGGTGGTTGGTGACGGCACCGATGCTCCTCGCCGCCGGCTGGCAGTGCGCTCGCGTTGACACGTCACCTGACGAGGCGGCCGCACCCGGGACGGAGCACGAGCTCGATGACATGGTCGCGGATCGCGTGACCGCCGAGCAGTCCGTCGAATGGGTGGCCGTCGCGGCGACGCTGATCTCCCTGTCGGCCGTCGCGACCCAGCGGATGTTCATCGATTCCCTCGACCCCGTCCTCCTCGTGCTCGGCATAGTCGCCGTCGCCCTCTCGACCGCACGCGTCGCACTGCTGCAACGTGAGCAGCGCGAGCTCCAGCGGCAGCTGTGGGAGCTGTCGGAGCACCTCCACGTCCGCGCCAGGACCGACGAGCTCACGGGTCTCGGGAACCGCCTCGGGCTGGAGGAGGCCCTCGACGACGTCCTCGCGGAGAGCGGATCGCCGGTCCACCTGTTCTACGCGGACGTCGACGACTTCAAGACCGTCAACGACGCCCTGGGCCACGACTCGGGTGACCAGCTCCTCGTCAGCGTCGCCCGCCGCCTGGTCGAGGTCGTGGGCCCGAACGTGTACCGGCTGGGCGGCGACGAGTTCGTCGCCGTGAGGACCGGTCTCTCACCCGAAGCCGCCGGCACCATCGCCGACCGTCTGATCGAGAGGTCGGCCGAGCCCGTCCACCTCGACCACGTCGCCGTCCCCGCCCGCCTGAGCATCGGCATGGCCTGTCGCAGCACGTCCAGCGACGACCCGACGACGGTGGGCGGAGCCGACCTGCTCGGAATGGCCGACCTTGCTCTGAACCGCGCCAAGGAGCTCGGTCGGGGACGGTGCGCCTCGTACGACGCGTGGCTCCAGGAGCGCTCCGACCGCCGCTTCGCTCTGCAACAGGGACTGCGCGACACGGTCGGCACCGACCGCTTCGAGGTCCGATACCGACCACAGATCGACCTCCGCTCCGGGGAGGTGCTCGGCGTCGAGGCGATGCTGCGGTGGCGCACGCCGGACGATCACCTGCTGAGCCCGTCGGAGTACTTCGCCGCTGCCGCCGACACCGGCCTCGTCGCGACCGTCAGCCGGTTCGGCGTCCAGAGGGCCCTGCGCGACTGGCAGGAGACGGCGCCGGAGGGCCTCCCCCTCTGGATGGGCATCCATCGACAGGAGCTGGCGTACGGCGGCCTCGTCGCCGAGTTGGACGGCCTCCTCGGGTCGGGTCGTCGGGACGTCCGGCTGTTGATCTCGGAGGCGGCGCTCATGGACCCCGCCTGCCAGGCGACCGTCGAGCAGCTGGACGCGGCGGGCCACCTCCTGTGCGTCCACGAGTTCGGCACCGCCTCATCGTCGCTGCGTCGCCTCGGTCGCCTCCGGTCTCCGTCGATCCGCTTCGACGGCTCGTTCGTCACCGGACTCGACCACCGGCCCGTCGATCGCATGGTCCTCGAGACCGTCGTCGCTCTGGCCGACGACATCGGCGTGGGGGTCAGCGTCGACGGCGTGGCCCACCAGTGGCAGGTCGACGAGCTCGTCGGGCTCGGCATCACCAGCGCCCAGGGCTGGCTGTTCGGACGTCCGTGCAGCTGGAGGGAGCTCGCTTCGCGCCACCTCACCGAGTCGGGACGCGATGCTCCGTTCACCTGGCATCCCCGTCGCACCGCAGCGTCGAGCACGGCCGAGGCGGGGGCCACGTCGTGAGCACGGTCCGCAGACGGCGTCCCGTCGTTCTCTCGGCCATCGCGTTGGGGTCGCTCAGCGCTACTGCCGTTCCGGTCCTGAACCTGCTCGGCGTGACGGTCACCACCGACGTCGAGTCCGCGGTTCGGATCTGCGTCGACGTCCTGGTCGCCGTAGTCGCCGCCGCACTCCTCGGCGTCGTCGCCGTCCGCCGACACGGCAACGACCGCCACGTGTGGAGCCTCCTCGCGGTCGGCACGGCCGGATGGGCAACGGGTTCGCTGGTGTGGGCGGGCTACCTGCGGCGCGGCGAACCACTGCCGGTGCCGAGCCCCGCCGACATCGCCTACATGGCCTTCCCCGTCCTGTGGTGCGTCGCACTCGTGATCCGTTCGTCCCGCGACCCGCGGAGCGAACGGGGTGCGCGATCGACGCGGGCACTGGACCTGGTCGACGGTTCGATCGTGGCGCTCTCGACGATGCTCCTCCTGTGGATCCTCGCCTTCAACGCCGCGGGTATCGACCCGAGCGAGACCTCGACGATCATCACCATGCTGTACCCGGTCGCCGCGAGCGTGACGTTGACGCTGCTCATCCGCACAGCGCGACGGGTCTCCACGGACCGCCGGTCGTTCAGCCTCCTCACCGCCGGCATGGCTGTGTACGTCACCGGTGACCTCGGGTTCCTCGTGGTGACGCAACTGACGGATCTGAGCCAGGCAGTCCCGACGTCGATCGACACGGCGTGGGTAGCCGCCTTCAGCCTCATCGCCGGCGGCGCGTGGATCGCGATGCCGGGCGACGAACCCGAGGCTCCCCGTCACCATCGGCGCGAACGTGCCGTCACACCGATCGCGCTCGGGTGCGTCGCCGTGACAGCAGCGCTCGTCGACCTCACGCAGCGCGACGGTCCGACCTGGACCGTCGCCACCCTGGTCCTGATCATGTTGCTGATCCTGATGCGCCAGACCCTGACGCTGTCGGCCAACCGACAGATGTCGACGGACCTCGTGTCCAGCGTCCGGGCGACTGAGAGCGAAGCCGCCCATGACCGCTTGACCGGCCTGGCGAATCGCAGATACCTGACGGAGAGGTTGCAGAGCCTGATCGACGCTCGGACCACTCGGCCGAGCGACGGCCGGGTCAGCGCCGTCATGTTCCTCGACATCGACATGCTCAAGCCGGTCAACGACTCGCTCGGCCACGCCATGGGCGATCGGCTCATCCGACTGGTCGCCGAGCGCCTGCGGAACCGTTGGGGGGACGACGTCGTCAGGTTCGGTGGCGACGAGTTCGTCGTCCTGCTCCGGACGTATCCGTCGACGCGCTCGGTGGAGCGCGAGGCCTCCCGGCTGGCGCAGGACATGCGAGCGTCGACGGACATCGACGGCTCAACGCTCCAGCCGTCGGTGTCGGTCGGCGTCACCATCGTCGACGCCGACACCACCCCGACCGAGCTGCTGCGTCGAGCGGACGTCGCGCTCTACCACGCCAAGTCCATCGGCAAGGGGTGCTCGGCTCTCTACGGTCCCGACATCGAGGACGGGAGCGCGCATCGGATCGCGCTCGCGTCTGACCTGGAGAGGGCTCTGGAGCACCACGAGCTCGAGCTCCACTACCAACCGGTCGTGCGGCTCCACGACGGGCGGGTCTGCGGAGCAGAAGCGCTGCTGCGGTGGCGTCACCCCGAGCAGGGGATGCTCACGCCCGACCGCTTCCTCGCTGAAGCCGATGCCCTCGGGCTGCTCCCCGAGATCGGACGACGCTCCCTGATCGAGGCGACCGCCCGCTTCGCCGAGGCCAACGACCGATCCCCCGGCCCGGACCTCTACGTGACCGTCAACCTGTCGGCGAGCGAGCTGGGACCGGACGTGTTGACCCACGTCGACCAGGCCCTCGGCGACAGCGGCCTCCGCCCTGAACTGCTGGTCCTCGAGATCACCGAGGACGTGATCATCGACGAAGGGATCCGCCGGACCCTGGTCGAGCTCCGACGCCGGGGCGTGGGCATCGCGATCGACGACTTCGGCACCGGGAACTCGTCGCTGCGGCAGCTCGGCGACTATCCGGCGTCGGTCCTCAAGATCGACCGGTCCTTCGTGAGCAACATCGGCTCCGGCGACTCCGCATCTGCCGACGACTCGCGCATCCTGGAAGCGGTCGCGGAGCTGGCCGGGCGGATGGGGATGACGACGGTGGTCGAGGGGGTCGAGACGGTCCAGCAGGCCGCGTCCCTCGCGGTGCTCGGGTACCGCAACATCCAGGGTTGGCTCGTCGAGCGGGCGCTGCCCTTCGACCAGCTCGACGAGCGGTGGTTGCAGGGCGAGATCTCGACCGAGCGGGTCCTGAGACGACTCGGACGCTCGTCCGACGACGACGTGCCGATCAGTCCTGGGGGATCGACGCTCCGCACAGGCGTCTGACCGACTCGTCGGCGGAGTCCATGATCCGCTCGAGGAGCTCGGCGACGCTCGGCAGCTCGTCGATCGCGCCGACCACCTGACCCGTGGGCAGGATCCCGACCTCGGCGTCGCCGTCGACCACCGACGCCTTGGTCATCATCGGAGCGTTGGCGGCCAGGGCGACCTGGGCCCAGGTCAGCTCCTGGTCCTTGCGCATCTGGAGGCCGGTTCGGGCCAGATCGGGCAACGAGACTCCGGCCTGGCGCGCGAAGCGCACCGCGTTCGCCGCCGCGCGGGGGAACCGCACCACGCCAGACGAGCGTTCGAGAGCGTCGATCATCGCCGTGCGGATCACTCGTTGGGGCGCCCCGTCGATGGCCGTGGTCACGACCGTCCCGGTCAGCGGGGTCTCGAGGTAGATCGCCTTGATGTGATCGGGGACCTGGCTCTCGGCGGTCAGCAGGAAGCGCGTCCCCATCGCGACGCCGTCGGCGCCCCACATGAGGGCGGCTGCCAGTCCACGGCCGTCGGAGAAGCCGCCCGCGGCGAGCACCACCACGTCGGAGCCGGCGACGCCGTCGACCACCTGTGGCAGCAGCAACGAGGTCGGGACGGATCCGGTGTGGCCGCCGCCTTCTCCGCCCTGGGCGATCACGGCGCTCACGCCCATGTCGACGACCTTCTGCGCGTGGCGCTTGGCGCCGACCGTGACGATCGTGGCCACTCCGGCATCGCTCAGCCGGGCGACCTGTTCGGGGCGTGGCGCCGCGGCGAAGCTCGCCACCCGGACGCCCTCGTCGACGATCAGGGCGATGCGCTCCGCGGCGTCGGGCTGGTTCGGCAGGAGGTTGACGCCGAAGGGGTTGTCGGTCCGTTCACGGACCTTGCCGATGGCCACCCGCAGCTCGTCGAGCGTCATCGTCGCCGAGGCCAGGATGCCCAGGCCGCCGGCCGACGAGGTCGCTGCGGTGAGCCGTGCGCCCGACACCCAGCCCATCCCGGTCTGGACCAGCGGGTAGCGGACGCCGAACAGCTCGGTCGCCCGCGTCGACAGCGCCGGGTGCCGGCCACCGCCTGTCATGCGTCGGGAACCTCCGCGAAGCGCAGACCCTTCGGGTCGATGCGCTCCAGCTCCTCCACCTCGGCACCTTCCGGACCGCGGCTGGTCGGGACCTCGGCGGGCACCTGGAGCTCGAAGCCAGTCGCCTCGACCACCTCGTCGACGGTCACACCGGGGTGCACCGAGCGCAGGCGCATCGTCGGCGCCGCACCGGCCGAGGCCGGGGCGAAGTCGAACACCGCCAGGTTCGACACCACGTGGCGGATCTCGTGGAAGCGCGACGACGTCGGACCCAGCTCGGCGGCCCGGTCGTAGCCGACGCCGCACACCACGTCGACGGCCTCGACGAAGACCTTCGGGCTGTGGTTCGGCACCCAGTAGCTGGTCGTGTGGTTGATCGTGTTGCCGGGAGCGCCACGGAACCCGAGGAGCTGGGAACGGGGCTGGTGCCAGTCGCCGATCGCGGCGATGTTCTGGTTGCCGAACCGGTCGACCTGGGTCGCGCCCATCATCACGTGACGGCGGCCCCGCCAGAGCAGCCCGAACATCTCGCGGTACGGGTTCCACTGGCCGATGACCCGCTGGGCGACCCGTTCCTCCTCCGAGAGGCCCACGGGGGGCACGTTGTCGATCAGCGTGTAGAAGCCGTCGGTGAGGGCGAGGTGCGGTTCGAACGTCGCCGCGGCCAACCGACCGCCGACGAGCGGCAGGTTGCCGATGGGGTTGCACAGCCTCTCGCCATCGCCGCGGAACGCCTCGGCTATGGCGACGGCGCAGATGTCGGCCATCCTCGGATCGCTCACTTGCCCTCACCCCTCTCGACCGCGTCGGCCAGCTCACGGACACGGGCCCGGTAGGTCTCGTCGTCGACCTGGAGGAAGCGTGCCGAGAACTCGTCCCACGCCTCGTCGGAGCGGGCCGTCCCGGCATAGAGGCGTTGGAACGCCTCGTCCCGGCCGTAGTCGGGCAGGCACTCGGTGAAGTGCGCCCCTCCCGGCGACTCGACCACCCCGGTGACGTCGAGCCGGGAGATGCTGCGGTGGGTGACGTCGGTCCCGGCACCCAGCTCCTCGGTGGGCACGATCCGCTCACACGACACGAACGCCCGCTCCGCGGCCCGGACCAGGATGTCGTCGAAGTACGGGTCCTCACCCAGCCACACCGCGTTCCCCGACACGTCGGCCCGGTGCTGGTGCACGAGCGCCACGTCCAGCGGGATCGCCGGAGCGGCGATGAGCTCCTCGTGCTCGCCCGTCTCCGGATCGGGGTACGGCGAGGTGACCGTGCGGATGTCGGTCAGGACCCGAGGCACGTCGGAGCCGAGCCCGGCACGGGTCGGCAGGAACGGCAACCTCCACGCCGCCGCCTGGATCCCGCAGAGGTACATGCCCTCGTCGAGCTCGACCGCCTCGACCGAACCCGACTGACGGGCCGCCCGGTAGTGCGGCTCGAGCGGGATCGAGTCGAGCGACACGAACCCCGAGATCACCTTCGAGGCCTTGCCGCTGCGGCACATCAGGCCGACGTCGGGTCCTCCGTAGGCCACGATCGTCAGGTCGGTCAGGTCCGAGCGCAGGATGGCCCGGATCAGCGACATGGGCTTGCGTCGACTGCCCCACCCCCCGACGCCGATCGTCATACCGGAGCGCAGCTCCGACACCATCTCGTCCACGGTGCAGCTCTTGTCGGGTCCCGACACGCCTCGCTCCCCTTCGTGCGCGCCCGCCGATCTGACGTGGCGTCAGATCGCGACCGTAGACGGCTCCGGACCGGGCCGACGAACCGATCGCCTCGTGCACCACGATCCGCCCCGTGGGCCGGTAGCGTCGTGGGGACGTTCCCGACCGACCCACGAGGTTCACATGTCGACCCCCCGCAAGCTGGCTCTTCCCGCCGTCGCCGTCCTGGCCGCGCTGACGTTCCTCGTCGGCGCGTGCAGCTCCGACGACAGCTCCGACGGCAAGAAGACCACCACGACCGAGAAGTCCGACAAGGGCTCCGACTCCGGCACCGACGACGGTGACCAGTCGACGACGACGATGAGCGACGGCGACTTCGAGAAGTCCATGGACACCGCTCGCAACTCCCTGAAGGAGGCGGGCGACGACCCCTGCAAGGTCATGCAGACGTTCCAGTCGGTCGGCGCGAGCATCGGTGAGCCCTCGTCCCCGGCGCAGCGCGAGCAGGCCACCATGTTGGCGGTCGACTTCTACAAGGCGCTCGCCGATGCGGCGCCCGACGACCTCTCGGCGGAGGCCGACCAGGTGCGGACCTCCGTGGAGGCGATCGTGAAGGAGGGCAAGGAGTCCAACTGGTCCGAGGAATTCTTCAACTCCCCGAAGGCCGTCTCCGACGAGAAGTTCAACGAGGCCACCACCAAGATCCTCGAGTCGTTCACGCAGAAGTGCGCTCCCGAGTCGACCACCACCGCTCCCTGACCGGGACGATTGTGCTCTCCACTCGACGGGTGCGCCTCCGCAGCCCGCTGGTGGCGGCCGTCGGCATCGTGTTTGCGGTGTCGACGGCCGTCGGCTGCTCGTCCGACGAGCCCGCCCAGCGTTCGACGAGCAGGGCCACATCCACCAGCGCTCCGACGGTGTCCACCGTCGACGACGCCGACTTCGAGAGCCAGGCCACCACGGCCGAGCTGATGATCCGCAACGCCGGGACCGATCCCTGCGCCGTGATCAAGGCGTTCTCACCGGCGTCCAGCCTGCCGACGCCGATCAGCCCGACCCAGACCGAACGAGGCGCCAAGGTCGTCGCCGGCCTGTTCCGAGCCGCCGCGGCGTCCGCCCCACCCGAGGCGGCTGGCGATGCGCAGGTCCTGGCGAACGCCGCCGACGCGCTCATCGCAGAGGGTGAGGCGGCGAAGTGGGATCCGGCGTGGGTTGTCGGGGTCCCCAAGGCGATCTCGACCCCGGCCGTCGCCCAGGCGTTCGCCAACTTCCAGGGCGTGGTGGCCACGACGTGCAACCCCTCCGCCGCCACGACCACGGCCGGCGGCTGAACGACGCTCTCCCCTGAAGGACGCTGCTAGCTGGTGAACTCGGCGTCGCGCTTCTCGACGAACGCGTCCCGGGCCTCGTCGCTCACCCCGGTGAGGTTGAGCTCGAAGGTGAAGCCCTGCTCGAAGCGGTAGCTCCGGTTCACGTCGACCGGGTCGATCCCGTTCAACGATTCCTTCGCCCGACGGATGACCGACCGGCTCTTGGTGCAGATCTTGGCCGCCACGTCGAACGCCGCGTCGCGCAGCTCATCGGCCGGCACCACCCTGCTGACCGATCCCCACGCAGCGAGGAGCGACACGTCGACCGGCTCAGCCGTGTACACCATCTCCCGCATCCGGTGCTGCGGGACGAGCCGAGCCAGGTGGGTCGCCGCTCCGAGCGCTCCCTGGTTCACCTCGGGCAGACCGAAGCGGGTCCCCTCTGCTGCGACGATGACATCGGCGTTGCCGACGAGGCCGATCCCGCCGCCGAGGCAGAAGTCGTGAACCGCCGCGATCACCGGCACCTCGCACTCGTACACGGCCTTGAACGCCGCGTAGCAGCCACGGTTGGCGCCGACCAGAGCGTCGAAGCCCTCGGTCGACTGCATCTCCTTGATGTCCACCCCGGCGTTGAACCCCTTGCCCTCGGCCCGCAGGACCACCGCTCCGACCGAAGGGTCCCGACCGGCGGCCGTCACGATGTCGGCCAGCTCGAACCATCCGGCGACGGTCAAGGCGTTGACCGGAGGGTTGGCCATCACGATCTCAGCGATGCCGTCGGAGGTGCTCAGAGAGATGCCCATGGGTCGGACGCTACCGAACCCGTGACGATGAACGCGAGCCGACGGCGAGCGCTGCGACCGCGTCGAGCAGGGCCGGGTCCGAGAGGTAGCCGCTGTGACCTCGTGCGTCGGTGGGCAGGTCGTCGACGACGCCCACGGCATCCTCCCCGAAGAGACCCGGCAGCCTGCCCGCAACCAGGCCGATCGGGTCCCCCGGGGCCCGCACCGCCCGGACCTCGACACCACGCGCGGACATCTCTGCCACGGCTCCCGGCGACCCCGAACCCGGCGAGCCCAGCTGGACCACCGCGTCAACCGCCGCGCCGCCCGCCGCCGCCCGGCCCACGAGCACCCCGCCGTAGCTGTGGCCGACGAGCGTCACGCGACGCGCCCCGGCACGGCGGGCGGTGGCGACCCAGGCCGTCAGGGAACGGGCGCCTTCCGCCGCCGGCCCGACATCGATCGCCCCGACGGCGACGTCGGGAGGGTCGTATCCCAGCCACGCAACCACCGCCACGCTGTCCGTGAGATCGACCCGATCGGCCGCGGCAAGCCAGAGACGCTCGGCGTCACGACGCAACCTCGCCCGGTCGCCGCGGTCGGTTCCGACGCCGGGCACGAGCACCACGAGCACAGCGGCATCGGGAGGACCGACGCGCTGGAGCAGACGCCCGCCGGCAGCGGGGATGTCGAGAGTGACCACGAACGACGGGTCGGCCCGCGACGCCCGCCGTTGCTCGACGGCCGCGGCGCCGAGCAACCTGGCGCCGCGCCTCAGGTCCTCCGCCAGCCCCGGGTTCCGCGCGGATGCCCGGGAGACCAGATCCACCACCCGGTCCGCGTCCGGCCCACGCCAGAAAGGCGCCGTGTCCGACTCGACACGCCGCGGCAGCCGGTCGACGACCGACGCAAGCGCGTACATGCGATCCGCCGCCTGCTCCAGCGCCGACGGGTCGGCCCCGAGTCGCCCACCGGTCGCATCTCCTCCCACCCACCCGAACGTAGGACCGGACGGACGGACGCCCGGTCGTCACGGACCGGGGACCGCTCCCCTCCCGGTCGCCGCTGCGCTCACCTCGGGTACCGTTCCGCGCCATGTCGCACCCGGACCCCGACCAGCCGGACATCCTCCCGCAGCCCGAAGACCCCGGTGGTCGACCCATCGGGCCCGACACGCTCGACCACGCCGGCCGGGTCGTGGTCGTCACGGGCGGGACCAAGGGCATAGGTCGGGTCCTCGTCGAGCGCTTCCTCGACTGGGGCGCCGAGGTGGTCACCTGCGGTCGGACCGAGCCCACCGACCCGCTGACCTCGACGAACGGGACCGCGACGTTCGTCGCCGCCGATGTCCGCGACCCCGAGCAGGCCGCCGCCGTGGTCGACGTGGCCGTCGAGCGACACGGCCGCGTCGACGTCATCATCAACAACGCCGGCGGAGCCCCCGAGGCCGACGCGGCCACCGCGTCGCCCCGCTTCAGCGAGTCGATCATCCGGCTCAACCTCCTCGCTCCGCTGCACGTCGCCCAGCGGGCCAACCACCACATGCAGTCCGGCGACGGTGGCGTCATCATCAACATCGCCTCGGTCTCGGGAACCCGACCGTCGCCGGGGACCGCCGCCTACGGGGCGGCCAAGGCGGGGTTGATCAACCTCACCGCGTCGCTCGCGGTCGAGTGGGCGCCGAAGGTGCGCGTCGTCGGCGTCGTCGCGGGACTGATCGCGACCGAGCAGGCGGGTCTGCACTACGGCGACGCGGCCGCCCAGGCACGCGTCGCGTCCACCGTCCCCGCCGGCCGTCTCGGCACCCCCGAGGACCTCGCCCAGGCGTGCCGCTGGCTGAGCTCCCCCCTGGCGTCGTACGTGAGCGGATCGTCCGTCTGGCTGCACGGCGGTGGCGAGCGACCGGCGTTCCTCGCCGCTGTCGAGAACTGATCCCACCGGCTCTCCCGTCAGGTCCGCGGATCACCCTCACCGTCTTCCTACGCTGGGGTGATCGCTGCGCAGCTCCGTCCCCCGCGTCCGGCCCCGTCCACCCGACTGCTCACCGCGCTCGCAGCGACGGCGATCGGGTTGCTGGTCGTCCTCACCGGCTGCTCGGATCTCACGGACCGCGCTGACGCCACCGTGACGATCGACGCCCAGGACCGCGCCCACGCCCTCCGCCTCCGCCAGGAGCTGCTCGACCAGTCGTCGTCCTGGGGAGGTGTCCGTGTGGGCGAGCGGACGACCGAACGAGACGGCGACGCGTCGCTGACCTTCTCGTTGCCCGGACGCAACCTCGACGCCGCTCTGGGTTCCATCCGGCGCCTCGACGGCGAGCTGGACTCGACGCGCATCGACGTCGACCGCAGCGAGATCGACCGCAACGCCCCGTCCACGTCGGCGCCGGCAGGCACCCGCAGCGACGCCGACGACGGCGAGATCACCCTGCGGGTGGACGTCCAGTCGTCGACCCCGGCCGGAGCCGGAGCGTTCGTGCGTCTGGTCATGTCGCTGTTCAGCGTCGTCGGGATGGTGGCGACGGTCATGTGGATCGGCAACGCCTGGCGTCGCCGGTTCCCCAGGTCCCGCCCGCCGGAGCGCCGCCGGGTCATCGACCTCGGCGGCGACCCGCCCACCGAGCAGACCCCGACGGTCCCCCGCGATCCCCGCAACCCCTGGAACTGACGGTCGATCGGTCCCGTCAGCTGATCGGTCCCGTCAG
>CAZNQK010000006.1:52940-69741 GCA_964575165.1 uncultured Aquihabitans sp.
CGCAACCCCTGGAACTGACGGTCGATCGGTCCCGTCAGCTGATCGGTCCCGTCAGAGGCCGAGCGCCGCTGCGAGCTCACGCCACTCCACGATCGGCAGGTGCGCCGTGTCGGGATCGAGGACCTGGATGCACACGTGGTCCGCGCCGGCATCGAGGTGGGCCTGCACACGTCGGAGGACGTCGTCCATCGTCCCCCACGCGACGATCGCGTCGACCAGGCGGTCCGACGCGCCGTCGACGAGCTCGTCGGGGCCGTAGCCGAGGCGTTCGAGGTTCCGGGTGTAGTTGGGCGCCTGGAGGTACACCGCCATGTGCTGTCGGGCGGTCGCACGCGCCGTGCTCGCATCGGCGTCCAGCACCACCATCTGCTCGACGGCCAGCAGCGGCTGCGGACCCATCTCTCCCCTGGCGATCGCCGTGTGCTCGGGAGGAACGAAGTACGGGAGCGCACCCGCGGTTCGTTCGGCAGCGAGCTTCAGCATCTTCGGCCCCAGAGCGGCCAGGACCATCTGCGCCGGAGGCTCTCCGGTCGGAGCGAAGAACCTCGCCCCGTCCATGGCATCGAGGTACTCGACCATTCCCGAGTACGGCTTGGAGTAGTCGTGCTTGCGCAACCACGACACCAGGTGCTCGTGGCTGACACCCAACCCGAGCAGGAACCGGCCGGGGTACGCCTCGTTGAGCGTCTGCATCGCCGCGTTGCAGGCGAGTGGGTCCCGGCCGTAGCGGTTCACGATCCCCGTCGCGACCTTGATCTGCTGCGATGCTCCGAGCAGCAGTGCTGCATGGACGAACGGCTCGCGGAAGACGGTCTCGGGTATCCACACCGCGCCGAAGCCGATGTCCGCGAGCTCGGCCACGGCCTCCCCCGCGGACGCGGAGGGTTGCATGTCGAGCGCCCCGGTCCAGATCCCGTAGGTGCCGATGTCGATGTGCTCGTTCTGCACTGGACCACCTCCGTGTCGACTCCAACCCCTCCCGTCCCGGCGCCCGGCGTCGGGCCCGGTCTCAGCTCCGACCCACGCCCAGGTACAGGAAGCCGAACGCCTCGTCACGGCACTCGATCCCCGCTGCGGCGAGAGCCGGCGACCAGTCGCCAGCGACCGATGGATCGCTCGCCTCCATGCCGTGGTCCGCGCACAGGAACACGGCGGTGCGGTCCCGCACGCCGCGGCGTTCGAGCGCTGCGAGCACCTCTCCGAGCCGACCGTCGGTGTCGCGGATCGACGCCCGGGCGATCTCCGAGTGCGGGCCACCCTCGTGGAACGCAGTGTCGGTGAGCGCGAAGTTCATCCACAGGAACCGGGGCAACGGGTAGTCGGTCCCCAGGTAGGAACCCTCGAGGATGGACACCGCCTGGGTCGCGCCGTGGTGGTCCACCTGGGAGAACAGCGCGTAGTCCTTCACCGGTCGGACGAACATCTCGGTCGCGTGCGGGAGGCCCTCCGCCGACCGTGGGAACTCGACACGGACCCCCCGCCGCATCAGGTCGAACGTCGAGTAGTGCGCACCGTGATCCGCCGGCTCGTTCACCGACGCCGTGAAGCAGGCCGGCTCGAGCCGCCGCAACGCCAGGTGGATGCTGTCGGTCCCCGGCAGCAGCGACTCCATCGCCGTCGCCCACGTCTCGGGCGAGTTGGTGACCACCTGCTCACCCCGGCGGCGGTCCCACCAGGCGTTGTGGAGGATCCCGTGGTGGCCGGGGTGCCGTCCCGTGATGATCGTGGTGTGGTTGGGCAGCGTCACCGTCGGCAGCGACGACACGATGCCGTCGCGCAACGCGGTTCCGCCGTCGAGGAGAGATGCGATGTTCGGCGCGTCCCCCGCCGCGACGGCGTCGTAGAGGACGTTGGGGTTGCAGCCGTCGAGGAGGAAGCCGACGACGTGGTCGGGGCCGTCACCCCGGGCGATCGCGTCACGGTCGAGCACCGCGTCGATCGGCTCGCCGTCCGCACCACGCAGCTCGCCGGGATCATGACCGAGCAGCGCCAGCACGGTGGGGGCGATGTCCGTGAGCTGGGCGTCCACTCCGGCGACCGTGCCGTCACGGCGGAAGCCCGGACCGCTGGCGATGAACGGTGCCCTGCACTGCACCGCGCCCAACGACCCGTGCTCACCGATGTGTCCGCCCATGTCGGCCCAGTGGTGCGACGCCGTGTGCACGACGCAGAGATCCGGTGCTGCCGGATGGTCGAACAGCTGGGCGACCTGCTCGAACGCGAAGGGGTAGGCGTTGGCCGTCCTGTCGGGGAAGCGGTTCTCGATCTCCGACGCCAGTCCGGCGAAGCGGTCGGTCGCCTGGTCACCCAGCGGATCGCGCCCGCTCTGCGACTCGACGCGGAACGACCAGTCCCGTGCTGGCGGGGCCGGGGTGTCGTCACCGGGATCGTGCGGGCCCGACTCGCGAACGAACCGGACCGAGCCGTCGACGGCGTGCGCCTCGTACGCTCCGTCGCGGGCCACGAGCACCATCTCCACGATCGGTGCGAGCTCCTCGCCGGCCAGGACCGCGATCGCTGCATCGAGGAGCTCGCCATCCGTGCGTGCTGACTCAGTGTGCCCTGACTCAGTGTGCCCGGACTCAGTGTGCCCGGACTCAGCGTGGTCTGACATGGCGTCGACCGTAGGCCATCGGCACCACCGACGGACGGGCGGACGCGAGGATGACGAACCGAGCGGATGTGAAACGGTCTCCGGGCGGGAGTCCGGCTTCTCGCCGAGCCCCCGCCCGAAGGGGGACGGGTCCCTCCCCGCCGCACCGCCCTGGTCTCCCAGCCGGCCCGACGGTCGCACCTCCCGTCCCGTCGTGGCGATGGGGCAACCCCCACGACTCCGTTGGATAGGTTCTACCGGAGAGCGTCCGCCGATGCAAGTGGGAACACGTCACAGGGTGGACTGGATCCAGGTTCATCCAATGACGACGGCCCGTTCGGGATGTCGGAGGTGTAGGTGGATGACTGACCTCTGGTCAGATCCATAGCGTTCACTACGGCCTGACATAGCATCTACTATGGCACCGCCGATTACGACCGACCCACCGAGGAGCCGCCGACCATGGGACCCCGACCGTCGACCCGTGACGAGCTGATCGAGGCCGGCCTGGCTCTGAACGACGAGCTCCCTCTCCAACGGTTGTTCGCCGGAGCGTCGAGCGCAGCGGTCGCAGAGCGGGCCGGTGTCACCACCGGTGCGTACTTCCACCACTTCCGCGACGCCACGGCGTTCTCCGACGCTCTGGTGCGCTCGTTCCTCCGCGACCGGCCGCTCATCCGGGACATCCGTGCGCTCCTGGCCGACGCCGTGTCCGTCGACGACTGGGAACGGAGCCTCCCTCCAGCGTTCGTCGACGTCTGGCGGCTGATCGTCAACGACCCGGCAACGAGATCCGAACGACGGGGCCAGATGCACCTCTTCGCTCACCAACGGACGGCACTGACCCCCGAACCCGGCAAGGAGCTCGCCACCGTCCGCGACGCACTACGGGAGATCTACCGACCACAGATCGACGAGATCGAAGAGACGTGGACGCTCCTCGTCGATGCAGCGGAGCTCAGGCTCTACGGACCGATGGACGCCCGACGGCTCGCCGTGGTGCTGTTGGGCCTGCTGCTCGGCTTGGAGATCCTCCACGACGTCGATCCGTCGAACGTGGACGACCGCCTCTACTCGGACGCCACGATCGCCATCATCAACGCCGTCACGCGACCTGACACACGACCTCAGCAGACCCGCACCGCCGCCGAGTTCGGACAGGAGCCCGCCGGATCACCCCAGGCACGGTCCGGAGCGAGACGACGGGAGCAGAACCGCGATCGCGTGATCGCTGCGGCTGCGGGACTGTTCGACGACGGCTGGGACAACGTCCGCCTGCGCGACGTGGCCGAGGCGTCAGGCGTGTCGGTCCAGACGGTGATCAACCTCTTCGGTGTCGTGCGTCGGGTGTGCGCCGCGACGTTCAGGCGGCACCTCACCGCCTACCAGGAGGCCCTCGACGCCTCCATGCCAGAGCGTCCGCTCGACGCGGTCCGAGACGCTCTCACCGTCCTCGCCCGCGCCGCCTCGGCCGACCCGCACCCAGCACGGGCTCTCCTGGCCGAACGGCTCGGCGTCCGGCTGGCCAACGAGTTCGACCTGTCCGACGACGACGTCCGGGTCATCGCCCCCTTCGGCATCCGCATCGTTCCCGCGCTCGCCGCGATCACCGGTCGCGAACCCACGGACATCGACAACGCCGACCTGGCGGCGACCCTGATCGATACGGTCCTGGCCCACGCCACCCCCCGCCCGAACCGCTCGAAGGAGAGCGTGGAGCTGGCGCTGCGTCTCCTTCCCGTCGGATGAGCCGCGCGACGGACGGCTCTCGACGGACGGCCCTCGACGGACCCCGGCTGGATCCCGGCTGGATCCCCTGCCGTGATCGGCAACTAACCTGACGCTCCGTCAGGTCCGCCACGACAGCCCGGATGATCCGGAGACGGAGGCCCAAGGTGAGCACCAGGCGAGTGCCCGCGATCGACGGCTGGTTCACGATGCCCGACGACGGCGCCGCACCGGCGCTCATCGGGACCAGGGACACGCAGACCGGCACGTACTTCTTCCCGCCCGAGCGGGTGATGTCGCGGGCTCCCGGCGCCGCGGATGCCGAGCTCGAGGAGGTCGAGCTGTCACGCACCGGCCGGCTCTGGTCATACACCGACGCCGGCTACCGGCCACCCGAGCCCTACGTCGCCGTGTCGGACCCCCACGAGCCGTTCGCCATCGCCGCAGTCGAGCTCGAGGCCGAGCGGATGGTCGTCATGGGCCAGGTCGTCGCCGGCGTGACAGTCGACGACCTGAGCGTCGGGATGGAGATGGAGCTCGTCCTCGACACCCTCTACACCGAGGCCGACCCCGACGGGTCCGACGGCGACGTCGTCGAACACGTCGTCTGGAAGTGGCGGCCGGTCGCCACGGGTTCCGAGGAGGTGCCGTCATGACCGTCGATCAGGTCGCCGTCCTGGGGGTGGGGATGCACCCCTGGGGCAAGTGGGGTCGGAACTTCGTCGAGTACGGCGTGGCCGCTGCACGCGACGCCCTCTCCGACTCCGGAGTGGACTGGCGCGACATTCAGTTCGTCGCCGGTGCCGACACGATGCGCAACGGATACCCCGGCTACGTCGCCGGAGCGACGTTCGCGCAGGCGCTCGGCTGGACCGGCATCCCCGTCACCAGCGCGTACGGAGCGTGCGCGTCGGGCGTCATGGCGATCGAGGCCGCCCGTCAGCGGATCCTCGCCGGGCTGTGCGACGTCGCCCTGGTGGTCGGCGCCGACACCACCCCGAAGGGGTTCCTCAAGCCGAACAAGGGCGAGCGCGGAGACGACCCGGACTGGCTGCGCTTCCGCCTCATGGGCGCCACCAACCCGACCTACTTCGCCCTCTACGCCCGCCGCCGGATGGACCTCTACGGCGCCACCGTCTCCGACTTCGCGCAGGTGAAGATCAAGAACGCCCGCAACGGCCTGAACAACCCGTACGCGCGGTACCGCAAGGAGGTCACCGCCGAGGACGTCGCCGCGTCTCCGACCGTCGCCAGCCCGCTGCGGTTGCTCGACATCTGCGCCACCTCCGACGGCGGCGCCGCCATCGTGTTGTCCTCGATGGACTTCGCTCGGCGCCACCTCGGAGGATCCGAACCGGTCGTACGGATCTCGGCGGTCAGCACCGTCACTCCGACGTTCCCGAACACGGTCATCGAGATGCCCGACTTCGCCACCGACTCGGCGGCCGGCATCCCGGCCCCGCAGAACACCTTCAAGCAGGCGATCGGCGCCGCCGCCTACGAGCAGGCCGGCATCGGCCCCGACGACGTCGACGTGGCCGAGGTCTACGACCTGTCCACCGCGCTCGAGCTCGACTGGTACGAGGACCTCGGCTTCTGCGGGCCCGGCGAGGCCGAGAAGCTCCTGCGCGACGGCGTCACGCAGCTCGACGGCCGACTCCCCGTGAACCCGTCGGGTGGGTTGGCCTGCTTCGGTGAGGCGGTGCCCGCGCAGGCCATCGCCCAGGTGTGCGAGCTCACCTGGCAGCTCCGCGGCCAGGCCGACGGCCGCCAGGTCGACGACCCCAGGGTCGGCATCACGGCGAACCAGGGCCTGTTCGGCCACGGCTCGAGCGTCATCGTCACCCGCTGAGCCACCGGCCGCGGGTTCGAGGGCTGAACCGACAGGCCACGACGCGATTCGCTCAGTTCCGCGCCGTACGGGCCGAACAGAGAGTCGGGAACACCACACGGCACACGACACCCGGGGCCGGTTCGGCCCCGGTGTCGTGGACCGCAGCCCAGCGAACTCGGGCCACCTCGCGCCCTATTTCGGCGCGAAACGACCCGAGTTCAGCTCCCCCAGCGAACTCGGGTCACCTCGCGCCCCATTTCGGCGCGAGACGACCCGAGAACAGGAGGATCGGGACCAGCAGCGCGAAACCTGCCAGGACGCCGAGCCCCGCGGCGACCCCGAACGTCGCCGCGACCAGCCCGATGACGGCAGGGCCGATCACCGAGCCGAGGTAGCCCAACGTGGTCACGGCTCCGACCAGCACGCCCGGACGGTCCCTGCCACGGCCCACCTCGGACATGAGCAGCGGCCAGCACACCGAGATGCCACCCGCTGCCATGACCAGTCCGACCGTCGCGATCCACGGCACCGGGACCGCAGCGAGGAGGACGAGCCCCGTCGCGCAGGTCACCGTCCCTCCGACCACCGCTCGGCGTGCCGCTGCGGCCGAGGCGACGCCGGAGACCGAGAGTCGGGCCATGACCGCCACGATGTAGCCGCCGAGGGCGCCACCCACCCCGAGGAGCAGGCCGGAATCGAGTTGGCCACGGAGCTGGAGAACGCCCCACGTCCCGACCCCACCCTCGACGAGGGCCCCCACGGCGAAGGCCGTCGCGAGCGGCACCATCCGCTCCCTCCGCAGGACCCGGAACCCCTCGATGGCCCGCACGCGCTCACCGACTCGTCCTGCCGGGAGCTCGATGCCGGAACTCGACGCGGTCAGGGCCACCACGAGCACGGCGGTGACCGCCCAGGCCCAACGCCAACCCACCGTGCCGGTCACTCCGAGCAGCACGCCGACCAGGACCGTCCCGACGGCGCCACCCACGTTGAAGACGGCGTGGAGGCGCACCAGCCGACCGGGGCGAGCTGCCAACGCGGCCGTCGCCGCCACGTTGGCGACGACGTCCACGGCCCCTCCGGCCGACAGGACGACGACGATGCCGATCGCCACCCCGAACGGTGCCGGCATCACCGAACCGACCGCCAGCGCCACCGCCCACGGAACCAGCGTGAGTCGGAGAGCGGTGGTGGTACCCCGCCGTTCTGCGAGCGCGCCGGCCGCCGAGTTGAACCCGGCGGCCACCACCAGAGCGGCGCTCAGCACCAGGCCGAGCCGCTCCGGGCCCGCACCCAGGGCCCGCTCGACCTCGGGGGTGGCGACCGTCCACACACCCATGAAGAGGCCCAACGCCAGGAACGATCCGGCGACGGGCACCAGTGCCCGGGTACCCGTCGGGGTCGGAGTCGGCGGCACCTCCCCAGACTGCCAGGGGGCGACCGTCGGGGGTCACGCCCGGACGAGCCACCACCACGTGGGGTCACAGCCGGCGGGTCCGACGGAAGGTCGACCCCACTGACACGCGGGTCCTTCGGGCAGGCGGGTCCTTCGGGCAGGCCGGTCCCACGGGCGCATGGCACCGGCGGCGTAGGATCCGGCCACGATGGTCGCACGAGCCGGGGAGTCAGCTGGGCAGCCGCCACCGGACGGCTCTGCCGGAACCTCGGGCACAGCGGCACACGACGCGGCGTCCTCCACGGACGAAGCCACGTCCGTCCCACACCGAGCGTCGTCCGGGCCTCGTGTGCTGGTCGAGGTCAGCGACACGGTCACCCTCCCCTACACGACCGGCATGCAGCGGGTGGCACGCGAGCTCCTCGCACGCCTCGCTCCCTCAACGAACGAACCTCCCACGTTCACACCCGTCGTGTGGTCACCGGGCGTGGACTGGTTCCGGACACTGAACCCCGGAGAGGCCGACGCTCTGGCTCACCCGCAGGAACGCCTGCCGGCCAGCACAGCCATGGCTCGTCGATTCCCGGCGCCGGTCGCCACCGCAGTCCGTCGGGTGCTCGCGATCCCGGCGATGCGCGACCTGCGGGGTCGTGCACGGTTGGTGGCCCACCGGCGAGCGGAACGGGCCTTCACCGACCTGGTGGTGGCGCCGCCCGACTCGTCCACCGTCCTGCTCGACCTCGAAGCCGGATGGAACGACCCCGAACCGCGCAACCGGCTGCTACCGACGCTCCACCGTGCAGGGGGGTCGAGCGCCGTGCTGGTGGCGGACGTGCTGCCGATGCTGCGACCCGAGTGGTTCGACGGCGTCCTGGTCCGCGACTTCGAGCGCTACGTCCGGGCGCACCTCCGACACAGCGACCTGTTCCTGTGCATCTCCGAGCGGACCCGGTCCGACCTGGAGCAGGTGGCCGAGGACTGCGGGATCCGCCGCGATCTCGACGCACGTGTCATCCCGCTCGGGTCCGACATCGTCCAGCGCTCCGCAGCCGGCGGTGGGACCGATCGGCCGAGCGGAGCTGCGCCGGCGGATGTCGGTCCTCCGATCGGACGGTACCTGCTGATGGTCGGCACCATCGAGCCGCGCAAGAACCAGCACCTGGCGATCGACGTGTTCGATGCTCTCGCCGAGCGCCATCCCGACCTGGGTCTTGTCCTCGTCGGCAAGCGCGGTTGGAAGGTCGACGACCTCATCCAGCGCATCGAGTCCCACCCGGAGCTCGGTCGACGGCTCCTGTGGCTCGAGGAAGTCGACGACGCCCGCCTCGGTCGCCTCTACAGGGAAGCGACGGTCTCGCTGACGCCCGCCCGGTACGAGGGCCTCGGCATGACGGTGACCGAGGCCCTCCAGTCCGGCACCCCGGTCGTCTCCTCGACGGCCGGCGCTCTCCCCGAGGCGGGTGGCGACGCCGCCGAGTACGCGGACCCCGACGACGTGCGTGGTTGGATCCACCTCGTCGAACGACACCTCGACGACGAACAGCACCACGCTGCGGCCCGTGCTCGCGCCGCAGCGCACGTCCCACACACGTGGGACGACTCCGCTGCGGCCGTACGCTCCGCCATGGCCGAGCGCTTCCTCGCCCGGACCGGAGCACGCGTCGGGTGAGCGACGACGCTCCGGAGCGGCCGGACGAGACCGATCCCGCCCCCATGTCGGCTCGGGCGGACGCGTCCACACCCTGGTGGGTCACCGCCGCGGTGGCGGTCGTGGTCGCAGCCGGCGTGGTGGCTCGATTCCTGCCACGCGGTTCCCAGTGGCTCGACGAGGCGCTGTCGGCGAACATCTCTCAGCTCCCGATCGGCGACATCCCCTCCGCCCTTCGCCGGGACGGCCACCCGCCGCTCTACTACGTGCTCCTGCACGCCTGGGGGAACGTCGTCGGCTGGACGCCATGGGCTCTACGAGCGCTGTCAGGGATCTTCGGTGTCGCCGCCCTGCCGCTCGCGTGGTGGGCCGGGGCCCGCGTCGGCGGCCGCCCGAACGGCGACGGCTGGATCGATCCGCTCCGAGCCCGACGCACGGCGACGGCGTCGCTGGTGCTCCTCGCTGCACTGCCGTTCGCCATCCGGTACTCGTCGGAGACGCGGATGTACTCGCTCATCATGCTGCTGGTGCTGTGCGGCTTCCTGCTCCTGGACCACCACCGCGAGCGGCCACGCTGGTCGACGGCAATCGGCGTGGCCGTCGTGTCGGCACTCCTGCTGTGGAGCCACTACTGGTCGATCTGGCTCCTCGGAGGGCTCGGCCTGGTGCTGCTCGTCGAGGCGTTCCTCGAGCATCGACGAGGCGACGAACACCGTCGCAACGCCGAGCTCGGCCTGGCCGCAGCGATCGTGGTCGGGGCACTCACGTTCCTTCCGTGGCTCCCGACGATCTCGTACCAGGCCGCCCACACGGGCACCCCATGGGGTGGCGTCGTGCGACCCGCTGCGATCGCGGCCCTCGGCATGATCCAGGTCTTCGGCGGCGCCGTCGCCGAACCCCAGCTCACCGCCTACCTGGTGGCGGGGCTCATGCTCCTCGGGCTGTTCGGCGTCACCAATGCTGCCGGACGGATCGAGCTCGGCTGGAACATCCGACCAACGGCGCGACGCGAGGGCGTCGTCGTGGGGGCCGCACTTGCGACCGCCTGGGCCGCGAGCTTCACGTCACGCTCGGCCTTCTCGACCCGCTACCTCGCCGTGGTCGTCCCCCTGCTGGTGCTGTTGATCGCAATGGGCATGACGGCCATCGCCGACGACCGGTGGCGCCGTGCCCTCGCAGTCGTGGTCGTGGCCGGATTCACCCTCGGGGTCACCGTCGAAGTCGCCCGCATACGCACGCAGGCGGGCGAGGTGGCCGACCGGGTACAGGAGGTCCTCGCCGCCGCACCGGCCGACGCGCCGAAGCCGTTGCTCGTCGCCTGCCCCGATCAGAACGGCCCGTCGGTCACGCGTGCGCTGGCAGACCGCGGCATCGCCGACCGCGTCGAGTCCGTGGCCGCTCCACGCCTCGACGACCCCAGGTTCGTCGACTGGGTCGACTACGCCCAGCGCAACGAGGCGATCGACGTCGACGAGGTCGCCGCCCGGATCGTCGAGCGTGCCGAGGGGCGCACCCTCCTCTACGCCGTCACCGAGGGCTACAAGACCCTCGAGGGCAAGTGCGAGGGCATCAAGAACGCTCTGGTCGCCCGTCGTGGCGCTCCGACGGTGCTCGTGTCACCCGACGAGCGGAAAGAGGACGAGCCAGGCATCCAGCTCCTCGAGTTCCCAGCGTCCTGATGTGTCGATGAGCATCGACGGTGGGGCCGCCGAGGCGGGGCGCGACCCGACCGGCGCCGACCGCTTCCTCAGCTCCGACGTCGGTCGCAGCCTGAGCGTCGGGGTCGTCGCGTGGGTGTGGGCGCGGGTGTGCGTCGCCGCCGGGTTCTGGGTCGCGCACCTGCTGACCCCGGATCCGGCCCTGTCGTCACGGCAGGACTTCCCGTTGCCGAAGGGCCTGCTGTCGTGGGACTCGTACTTCTACGACCTCATCGCCCGTGGCGGCTACGACGCTGTGGCGGCCGACGGTCGACGCTTCTTCCCGCTGTACTCGCTGCTCGGACGATGGACCGCACCGCTGTTCGGCGGCCGGGTCGACGTCGCGCTTGTGGTCATCGGCAACCTCGCTGCCCTCGCCGGGGCGGTGATCCTGGCGCAGCTGGCCCGCGAGGTGCTCAGAGACCGTTGGGGTTGCGACGAGGCCGATCGCGTCGGGCTCAGATCCGCGTGGATCGTGGGGATCCTCCCCGCCGCGATCGTCTTCGTGTGGCCCTACACCGAGGGCCTGGCCCTGTGCGCCACAGCAGGGACTCTGCTGGCGCTGCACCGGCGCAACTGGTGGTGGGCCGCCGCGTTCGCCCTCTCGGCAGGCGCGCTGAGACCGACAGGTCTGCTCCTCGGTCTGCCGATCCTCATCGAGCTCGCGCGAACCCGGCCCCGTCCGCGGGTCGCGCCGTCGCTCGCCGCTCTCGCGGCGGCCCCGGTCGGGGCGTTCGCGTCTCTCGCCCTCATCGCCCACGAGACCGGGGACTGGCTCGCCCCCTGGCGTGAGCAGCGACCGATCCGCGGCGACTTCCGCAACCCGCTCCTGCGGGCGGCCGAGTCGGTGTGGGGCCTCGTCCACAACACGGACACGGAGCTCGTCCCGTTCGTCGTCCTGTGGTGCGTCCTGCTGGTGGTGGCGGTCCGCCGACGTCAGCCCTGGTCGTGGATCGCCTTCAGCGGGGTCACGTTGCTGGTGGCACTCGCGGCTCAGACCATCGACTCGATCGGGCGGTACGGGCTGCTCGCCGTGCCGCTCGTGGTAGCTCTGGCCCAGTGGACCGATCGGCGCTGGAAGGAGGTCCTGGTCGCGACCGTCGGCTCGGCCGGGCTGGTGATCTACACCGCCCAGGCGTTGCAGGGGCGCATAGTCCCCTGACTGGCAGAGTCCCCTGACAACGGAGCTGCACCGGCCACGACTGGCGACGCCGGCCGTCGGCGTCGACATATCGTCACGACATGGCGCACGACCTGGTCATCCGTGGGGGGCTGCTGGCCGACGGGAGCGGGGATCCGCCGCGTCCGGCCGACGTGGTGGTCGACGACGGGTTGATAATCGACGTGGTCGACGCCGGAACCGCGTCCTCCGCCACCCGCGAGATCGATGCCGACGGACTGCTCGTCACACCGGGTTTCGTCGACCTGCACACGCATCTGGACGCGCAGGTCGCATGGGACCCCTTGGGAACCAGCTCGACCTGGCACGGAGTCACGAGCGTCGTGATGGGCAACTGCGGCGTGACCTTCGCTCCGTGTCGTCCGGAGGACCGTGACTACCTGGCCGCCATGATGGAGTCGGTCGAGGACATCCCTGCGGAGTCGATCATGGCGGCGCTGCCGTGGGACTGGGAGACCTACGGCGGCTACCTCGACAGCCTCGAGCGCACGCCCTCCGCCATGAACGTCGGGGGTCTCGTCGGTCACTGCGCGCTGCGGTACTGGGCGATGGGCGACCGGTCGATGGATCCCGACGCCACCCCGACCGACGGCGAGCTCACCGAGATGGTCGACCTGCTCGACGAGGCGATCGCCGCCGGGGCGCTCGGGTTCTCGACGTCACGGACGCTCCGCCACAAGGTCCCCGACGGACGCCAGGTGCCCGGAACGTTCGCCACGGCCGACGAGCTGCTCGAGCTGGCCGCTGTCCTGGGCCGGCGGGGTCGGGGCATCTTCGAGAGCGCACCGCGGTTCGACGGCGACGGCCCGTCCGAGCCGCGGTGCCGTGAGGAGCTGGAATGGATGCGCGAGGTGGCGCTGAGCACCGGGCGGCCCGTCACCTTCAACCTCACCCACACGTTCGAGAACCCCGAGCACCACCGACTGGCGATCGAGCTCGCCCGCAGCGCCAACGCCGAAGGTGCGACGATCCGTCCGCAGACGACGGCCCGCGGAATCGGGGTGCTGTTCTCGTTGCAGAGCTCGACCCCGTTCGGCCGGCACCCTGCGTGGCGGGAGCTCACGGAGATGGACCTGACCGCACGACTGGCTGCGATCCGCGACCCGCAGATGCGCTCCCGGCTGATCGCAGAGGCCGAGTCCGGCCCGTCGGTCGAGGAGCTGGCCCGCTTCTTCGTCACCGGAGTCGACGACGTCCCGGGTCAACGGGACGGCCTGGCGCGATACGACTGCGACCCGCGCACGTCCCTCCCGGCGATCGCCGCCGAGCGCGGCACGTCGATGGCCGAGGCCTACCTCGAGCTGTGCGACCGCAGCGACGGCACGGCCCTCGTCTACTGGCCCCTCCTCAACCAGTCGATGGACGCCATCGCCGAGATGCTGCTCGACGAGACGGTGATCATGGGGCTCGCCGACGCCGGCGCTCACGTCGGTCAGATCCTCGACGCCAGCCAGCCGACGTGGTTCCTCACCCACTGGGTCCGCGACCGGGGACTGCTCGACATCGGCCGCGCCGTGCAGCGCCTCACCTCCGACACGGCCGACTTCGCCGGTCTCACCGGTCGGGGCCGGATCGCTCCGGGCTCCGCTGCCGACCTGAACGTCATCGACTGGGGCGCCCTGGAGCTGCCGCTACCCGAGTTCGTCCACGACCTGCCGGGAGGCGCCGGCCGCTGGATCCAACGCGCCGACGGCTACGTGGCGACCGTGGTCAACGGCGCCGTCGCCCTGGAGAACGGCGAGCACACCGGCGAGCTCGCCGGGCAGGTCCTGCGGTCCGGGCCCGACCTGCGCTGAACGGCGGAGGTCCGCGGAGATGGATCCCAGGGATCGCGTCGCCGGCCCCTCTTGCGGTGCGTTCGGAGCCCGTTGAGCACATCCCCTCCACCCCTGCCCGTCGTCGACGTCCTCGACCAGCTGCGGGACGCCCTACGGGCCCGGGGCGCTGCGGTGCTCGTCGCGCCACCGGGGACCGGCAAGACCACAGGGGTCCCTCTGGCGCTGATCGACGAGCCGTGGACCCGCTTCGAGGTTCCGGCCGGCTCGACCGGCCCGGGTCCCGGGCACGGTCGTGTGGTGGTCGTCCAGCCTCGCCGTCTGGCCGCTCGGAGCGCAGCCCGCCGCATGTCGTCCGTCCTGGGCGACCCACCGGGAACGACGGTGGGCTGGTCGATCCGCGGCGAACGCCGGGTGTCGGCTCGCACCAGGGTGGAGCTGGTGACAGGCGGACTGATGCTGCGCCGCATCCAGCAGGATCCCGCACTCGACGGCATCACCGCGGTCCTGCTCGACGAGTTCCACGAACGGAGCATCGAGAACGACGTGCTGCTGGCCCTGCTGCTCGACGTCCGGTCCTCCCTGCGACCCGACCTCCGACTTCTGGTGATGTCGGCCACCCTGGACCCGGGACCGATCGCCCGTCTCCTCGCCGGATCCCGGACCGGATCCCGGACCGGATCCCGGACCGGATCCCGGGCCGGATCGCGGGCCGGATCCCGGGTCGACCCTTCCGCCCCGACCGACCCTGACATCCCGACCCACGCTGCGGTCCCCATCATCACGGCCACGGCCCCCCTCCATCCGATCGAGACGTTCCACCGGCCCACCACGACCCGGGAAGCGCTGGAGGATCGTGTCGCCACCGTGGTCGCCGAGGCACTGGCGGACGCGCCGGGCGACGTCCTGGTCTTCCTCCCCGGCCGCTCCGAGATCCGCCGGGCGGCCACAGCGCTGGCCCGCCGGGGCATCGGCTCCGACGAGGGTCCAGGTCGAACCGGTCCCGGCGTCACCGTTCACGAGCTCCACGGCGGGCTCACCTCGGAGCGGCAGGACGCCGTCCTGCGCCCCGATGCGGGCCGTCGACGACGGGTGGTGCTGGCCACGTCGGTCGCGGAGACGTCGATCACCGTGCCCGGCGTGCGGATCGTCGTGGACGCCGGCCGACGCCGCACCGTGCGGGTCCACCCCGGCACCGGCCTGCCCGGGCTGGTGACCGAGCCCGTGTCGATGGCGGGAGCGGACCAGCGCCGGGGCCGGGCGGGCCGGACCGGACCGGGGCGCTGCTACAGGCTCTGGTCGGTCGAGGAGGAACGTCACCGTCCCGCCGCGGACCGGCCCGAGGTCCTCGACGGCGATCTTGCCCCGATGCTGCTCCAGGTGATCGCGTGGGGGGCGACGGTAGACGACCTGAACTTCCCGGATCCGCCGTCGCCCGACCGCCTCGCCACGGCCGAGGCCCTGCTCCACGACCTGGGGGCCACGGATCAGACGGGGCGGCTCACCGGACGTGGCCGTCGGCTCGCGGAGCTCGGGTTCCATCCCCGCCTCGGAGCCGTCGTCATCGCTGCGATCGAGGACGCCGGACTGGGTCGTGACGGGGCGGCCGAACTGGCTGCGCTGCTCGAGACGGATCTGCCCGGCGAGGTGGACCTGATCGAGCGCTGGCACGCACTCCGTCGGGGTGACGCTCCGCGGACGACCCTCGACGCGTGCGCCGACTGGCGACGACGGATCGCCGATGACAGCGGTCCCGAGCTCCGGGTCCACGAGCCGGTCCACGTCCCGGCCGACCCACCGAGCACCGGTCACCCCGACGGCGCCGTCGCTCGAGCCATCGCCGCCGGGTACCGGGACCGGCTGGCTCGCCGACGCGGGAGCACCCGCACCGACGACCGCGGTCGCCCCCTCACCGTGTTCCAGATGGTCGGGGGCGGAGAGGTCGTCATCGGCGGGAGCGGCCCGGACCCGGGCACCCGCTTCACCGACAGCAGGTTCGCCGACACCGCATGGATCGCCGTGGTGTCGATGGACCGGGGCGGAGGACGAGCCGGATCCGTCCGTCCCGGCGAGGCCCGTCTCGTCGTCGCCGTGCCCGACGACGTCGCTCTCTCCGCACTGGCCGACCGGATCAAGACCCGCCGGACAGCGGTCTGGGACCCGACCGGCCGCCAGGTGGTCGCTCGGGAGGAACGGGCCGTCGGTGCCGTCACCCTGGACACCCGTCCCTGGCGTCGTCCAGGGACCCACGACGTCCGTTCCGCTCTCGACGAGGGACTGCGGATCCATGGCCCGGCGGGCGTCGTCGACCGGTGGCCCGAGGCCGCCGAGCTGTTCCGACGACTGACCATCGCGACCGGCGACACGGTGTCCGACCCGCTGGTCCCGCCAGTGCACGACGACCGGTTGGACGCCTTGCTCGACCGCGTGGCTGCGACCAGGCGCACCGACCGGACAGCGCTCGCAGCGGTCGACGTGGCGGGCTGGATCCTCGATGGCCTGACCTGGGAGGAGCGCACCGGGATCGACCGGTTCGCGCCACGTCATCTCGAGCTCCCCTCCGGTCGGGAGGTCAGGATCCACTACTCCGAAGACGGCCCGTCGATCTCCACCAGGCTCCAGGATCTCCTCGGACTCGACGCCCAGCCCACCGTCGGCCCGCACTCGATCCCGATCACCATCGAGTTGTTGTCACCCGCCGGTCGACCGATCCAACGCACCTCGGACCTGCCGGCGTTCTGGCGTGGCAGCTATGCGTCCGTCCGTTCCGAGATGCGCGGCCGGTACCCGAAGCACAGCTGGCCCGAGCGACCCTGGGAACCGGAGTCCGCCGGCTGACGATCCCAGATCCCTCCCCGATGAACCGTTCTGTTGTGCCGAACGGGAAGGTTCCGTCACCTTCTGCACAACAGAACGGGCGTGTCAGCCGGCGCGGCGGAGCCAGCGGCGG
>CAZNQK010000007.1:0-67609 GCA_964575165.1 uncultured Aquihabitans sp.
TGGCCATCGAACAGGGCGCCACGTTCGTGACGTCGGATCGGGGCTTCGCCCGATTCCCCGACGTGCGTCTGGCACAGCCAGGATTCGACTGAGTCCTTGGATCAGCTCCCCACGCTGGTCGTCCTGCTGGTCCAGCCGCCATGGCTGTCGGGCGTGAACACGACCAGGTCCCGGCCCAGGAATCCCGAGAGGACGACGCTGCGGTCCGAGAGGAGGACGAGGTTGTCGGCGGTGAAGAAGGGCGACGTGCCCACCAGATCGGCTCGGCCAGTCGCAGGATCGACCTCGTACACAGCGGGCGGGAAGGCCTGCGCGACGAAGACGGCGCCATCCTCGGCCACGTCCACACCGACGGCGAACCCGAAGCCGACCTTCCCCGGATCGTCGAACTCGAGATCGACCTGGGTGAACGTGCCGGTTGTCGTGTCTACTGCGGCCAGACCGCCGATGCCGCCGAGCAGAGCCGCAGGCCCGCCCGTGGGCACGTAGAGCAAGCCGTCTGGTCCGAACCCGAAGCCGTTGAGTGGTGGGAGGCCGCTGGCCACGACCTGTGTGGGTCCGCCGTCAAGAGGCACTCGAAGGAGGCGTCCGTCGCTGCTTCCGAAGCCCACGACCACTGCCGTTCCGTCCGGTTCCAGCGCGATCGGGTTGACGTCGACGCCGACGTCAGCGAGCACCTGCATCGCTCCGCCCCGGGGCACCCGGATCACCAGTCCGGAGGTCGGACAGGTCACCACGAGGGATCGGTCGGGTGCAACGACCACGTCGTCTGTGTCGCACAGACCGCCGTAGCGCTCGTCGATCACGCCGGTGGCGGGATCGAGCCGGAGGACCTGTCGTCCGAGGAAGTCCGCCGCCCAGACGGCATCGCCCGTCGACGTCGGCTCCGCGACCATGCCGTTGAGGCCTATCGGGGGCACCTGCGGCACCGAGCCGTCGGGCCATGTGGACGGCACCGTGCACGCGGTCGCTGCGACGGCGGTCGCAACGACCGCTCCGAGAAGCCCCCACCCCCGACGCATGGGGAGAGCGTGCCACGCGGATGGCAACGAGTCATCCGGTTCCTCGGCTCGGGTTGATCGGTTGCGCTGTGGGAACGTGCAGCATCCCACCCGTTCTGGACCTGCTGAACGGGTGGGATGTGGTGGGATCTCATCGAGTGTGCGCCAGTAGGGCGCTGCCAACCGGTATGAATGGCGGTGCGCTCGGTCCATGATCGAGGGATCGGTCGACGCGCCCGTTCCATCATCGCCCATGCGCGCTGATGCCAAGAGAGAGTGAGACAACATGAAACGCACGATCGGTCTGTTCATGGTCCTGTCGCTGCCGGCGGTTCTGCTCGTCGGTTGTGGCGGTGACGACTCAGCTGACACCAAGTCCACGACCACGGCCACAGCCGACTCAGGGTCCTCCGGCTCCGGCAGCTCCGATTCAGGGTCCTCCGGCTCGGGCAGCTCTGATTCGGGCAGCTCCGATTCGGGATCCTCCGGGTCGGGCAGCTCGGCGCTCGACGAGTTCTGCACCGAGACCGCAGCGATCGCCAAGGAGCTCAAGCAGGCCGTCAACGACAAGGACACCGCCAAGCTCAAGGACCTCCAGGATCGGGCGAGCAAGCTGCAGGACAAGACGTCCGAACTGACCCAGGAGATGATGAACGACCCGTCGCAGTTCAAGCGCCTGAGCGACTGCGCCAGAGAGGTCGCCGACGCCGCCCAGGGCTGAACAGACGACGCTCCCTGATCACCGTCCCCGGTCGGTCCCCCGACAGCCACATCCGCGTCGGGGTGTGCCGACGGGGCGGTGAGGGGTGAGGATCAGTCCGTAGGCAGCCGGTGAGACGACAGGAAGTCCCAGATCAGCTCCGACGCGTGGAGCTCCATGTTGGTCATTCCGATGATCTTCTCGATCGACCGACTGAACTCGCTCCCCGGCCAGGCATGGCCACCACCCTCGACGACGTAGAACTCGACAGGCCCGTCGGACGGGCAGTCGTAGGTGCGCAGCATCACGCCGGTCACCGGCCGCGTGTCGGAAGGACGGGGCTCGCACCCGTTGTGGGTCGCCCATTCACGGACTGCAGCGGGATAGCCCTCACCGTCGAGATCCGGTTCCGGGAGGACCACGTCGGAGGCGCTGAACGCTCCGCTGAACAACCCGCCGAGCTCGCCGAGTCCGCCGTTGAAGAGCAGGATCGGGTCCTTCGTCCCGTGAAAGGCGATGATCGGGACCGGTCGATCCGTCTGGCAGCCCGCTTGGTACTGGATCCCTGCGACGGGAGCGATAGCCGCGATCCGATCCGACCGTTGACATGCCAGCGTCGAGCTGAACATCGCCCCGTTGGAGAGTCCGCTCGCGTACACGCGCGACGTGTCGATGCAGAGCTCCCCCTCGAGGGTGTCCAGCAACCTGTCGACGAACGCGAGGTCGGGGTTGTTCGCCGCGTCGACCTGCCAAGAGGCCAACGCACCGGTCCCGTTGGGGTAGACCACGACGAACTTGCGTTCCTTCGCCAGCGCGTCGAACGAGGTCATCCGCGCGTGGACCTCGGCTCCTTCGGAGAGCCCGTGGAAGTCGAGGAGCAGCGGCAGCGGCTGATCGACCCCCGACTCCGGCGTGGTGAGCAGGTACCAGCGTTCGGTGCCGTCGGAGTCGAGCGTGCGGCGTTCGTCGGTGACGGCGGGAGCGCTCGGTCGACCGCATCCGGCCGAGCGGACTGCACCGCCCGTCCGACCGGTGTCGGCCTCCTTCTGGGTGGTCACACCGCCGACGGTGGCCCCAACCGTGTCAGTCGTGGTCGTGTCGTTCGATTGCTGAGACGAGCCCGTCCCCGACTCGTCGGAGCTGCAACCTGCGAGCATCAGGGCGACGACGACGGAGCATCCGAGGAGGGTCCTGGAGACGACTGGAGGGCAGATCTCATGGAGTCGCGGCACATTCGGACGCTACCCGCCCCACGGGTATTCGGATGTGCGTCCATGTCGCTCGCCCGGCCCCGTCGTCGGAGCAGCGGCGTGTCAGGTGCCACAGCCGGGTCGTCGGGTTCTACCATCGGCGCATGAGCAACACCTCGGGCGAACGCAGCGATCGCACGGGAGCGGCGTGGGCCGAGTGGGGAGATTCCTACCGGCAGAGCCCGCAGCGCCAGGTCGAATCGACCACCATGTCGGGCATCCCGGTCGATCCCGTGTACGGACCGGAGGATGCCGAGTCGGGCCAGCTCCCGGGTCAGTACCCCTACACCCGCGGACCGTACGCGTCGATGTACCGCTCGAAGGTGTGGACCATGCGGATGTTCGCAGGGTTCGGCACCGCGGTCGACACCAACGAGCGCTTTCGTGACCTGCTCGCCCACGGCGGCGACGGCCTGTCTGTGGCGTTCGACCTTCCGACGCTCATGGGGCGCGACTCCGATGACCCCATGTGCCTCGGCGAGGTCGGCCGGTGCGGAGTCGCCGTCGACACGATCGACGACGTCGTCGACCTGTTCGCGGGCATCGACCTGGGAGCGGTCACGACGTCCATGACGATCAACTCGCCCGCGGCGCCGATCTTCGCCATGTTCGTCGCCGCGGCAGAGGACTCCGGCACCCCGAGATCAGCACTTGGCGGGACGCTCCAGAACGACATCCTGAAGGAGTACCAGGCGCAGAAGGAGTTCGTGTTCCCGCCACGCCCGTCGATGCGCCTCGTCGACGACTCGGTCCGGTTCTGCGCGGCGGAGATGCCGCGCTGGCACCCGATCTCCGTGTCCGGGTACCACATCCGTGAGGCCGGCTCGACCGCCGCACAGGAGCTCGCGTTCACCCTCGGCAACGGGTTCGCCTACGTCGAGCAGGGGATCGCGGCGGGACTCGACGTCGACGCCTTCGCCCCCCGGCTCAGCTTCTTCTTCAACGCCCACATCGACTTCTTCGAGGAGATCGCCAAGTACCGGGCGGCCAGGCGCATCTGGGCCCGCTGGATGCACGACCGCTACGGCGCACGTGCCGAGCGGTCGTTGCAGCTGCGGTTCCACACCCAGACCGCCGGCGTGTCGCTGACCGCCCAGCAACCCGAGGTCAACATCGTCCGCACCGCGATCGAGGCGCTGGCCGGAGTGCTGGGCGGCACCCAGAGCCTGCACACGAACTCGATGGACGAGACCCTGGCCCTGCCGACCGAGAAGGCGGCGCGGATCGCGCTGCGGACCCAGCAGGTCATCGCTCTCGAGTCACGTGTGGCGAACGTGGCCGATCCGCTGGGTGGGTCGTGGTTCGTCGAGTCGCTCACCGACGAGATGGAGGCCCAGGCCGAGGCTCTGCTCGCACGGGTCGACGAGATGGGTTGCGGTTCGATGTTCGAGGGAGCGATCCGAGGGATCGAGGAGGGCTGGTTCCAGGGCGAGATCGCCGACGCCGCCTACGACCTGGAGCGACGGACGAACTCCGGTGGCTACCGCGTGGTCGGGGTGACGGACCACCTGGAGGGCAACGAGGAGCCGCCGCCCGACATCCTGTACATCGACCCGGCCGTGGAGGACCTCCAGTGCAAACGGTTGGCACGTGTTCGCTCCGACCGCTCCGATGACGCCGTCCTCGCAGCGTTGCAGGGGTTGCGCGACGACGCCGCTGATCCGACCGTCAACCTCATGCCGCGGCTGATCGAGGCGGCTCGCGCCCGTGCCAGCCTGGGTGAGGTGATGGGTGCCATGGGAGATGTGTTCGGCACCTGGGACGAGTCACCGGCGATCTGATGGGAGCCGTTCGCATGGAGCTCGCACGACTTCTCCCGGATCGCTCGGGAGCACCCCGATGATGCCGATGACGGAGTCGCGCGGCAGGGTGCTGGTTGCCAAGCTGGGCCTCGACGGCCACGACCGCGGCGTCAAGGTGGTGGCGCGACTGCTGCGGGACGCCGGGTTCGAGGTCATCTACACGGGCCTGCGGCAGACGCCCGAGATGGTGGTTGCGGCCGCCCGCGACGAGGACGTGGACGCCGTCGGCCTCTCGATGCTCTCCGGAGCACATCTCGCACTAGCGCCTCCCGTGGTGGCCGGCCTGCGGGCTGCAGGACTTGACACCCCGGTCGTGGTGGGCGGCATCGTGCCGGAGCAGGACCTGCCGGTCCTGGCGCAGGCCGGTGTCGCCGAGGTGATCGGCCCGGGTGCCACCTCCGACGAGGTCGTCGCAGCACTTGACCGGGCGATCGCGGCCGCAGGCTCATGATGGTCCCCCGGCGGGCAGTCGATCACGCCTGACGGCGCCGCCAGAGATACGTCGAGTTGAGGTACCAGTTCACGACCAGCGCGACCGTTGCCCCGATCAGGTTCTGCGCCACACGCGACCAGTCGGTCCCCAGCACGGAGAGCAGGAAGCCGATGCTCTGGAGGTACTTGAACACTGCGACGTGCACGAGCGTCCCGATCAGCGACATCACGAAGAAGACGCCGAACGCCGGTGCCAGCTTCCAGCCCCGGTAGCGCTCCTCCCAGAACGTGAACTCGTTGTTCAGGGCGAACAGCACGAGGATCGACACCACCACGCTCAGTACGAACGACCCCTCGATCGGGTCGACGGCTGCGTTGAGTCCCGTGGTGATCCGGGGGACGCCGAGCGCTTCGGCGATGGTGAACACGAGCGAGTTCACCCCGAGCCCGACGATGCCGACGAGCACGTACAGGAGGAACACCGGGTCGACCTGTCTCCCCAGGCGGAGCTCGGCGACGGCCAGCAGGTACGAGCGGATGACCGACCGGTTCAGCTTGGTCTCGCCGTGCTCGCGGTTGCGAAAGGTGTATCCGACCTCCGCGACGCGCAGGTCCCGGTTGCGTCCGACGAACTCGAGCAGGATCTTGAAGCCGCGGGTGTTGATGTGGGCGGCGGTGCGGGCATAGGCGTCGGCGGTGATGACGAAGAACCCGCTCATCGGATCCGAAACCGGGACACGAAGCAGGAGTCGGGCGATGAGCGTGGCGACCCAGCTGATGAATCGCCGCGATGCCGACCAGTCGCCGTAGCCGCCGCCTTCGGTCGAGCGGGATCCCACGCACACGTCGGCACCCGCATCGAGCTCGGCGACCATCTTCGGGAGCACGGATGGGTCGTGCTGGAGGTCGGCGTCGATGACAGCGAGGTAGCGACCCCGAGCGATCGACATCCCGTCGAGCACGGCGGCCGACAATCCCTTGTCGTGGAACCGTCGCATGACTCGCACGCTCGGGTCGCCGTCGGCCAGGCGTTCACCGACCTCCCACGTGCGGTCCGGGCTGTCGTCGTCGGCCACCACGATCTCGTGGGGGATGTCGACGAGAGCGTCGTGCAGCTCGGCGACCAGGACAGGGAGGTTCTCGGCCTCGTTGAACGTCGGCGTCACGACCGACAGGACGGGCACGGCGGTGGCGGGATCACCCGGTCGGTCCATGACGACCCTGAGCGTATCGGGCCATCTCGCCGCCACCGCGTACGCTCGCCGGCATGTGCGGACGCTTCGTGTCGTCGTCGACACCGGACGAGATCGCCCGCTACTTCGACGTGGACGCCACGTCGGAGCAGGCTCTCGGGCACCAGCCGAACTTCAACACCGCTCCCACCACAGACGTGTTCGTCGTGTACGAGGACGGGTCCGCCCGACGACTCGACGCCTTCCACTGGGGACTCGTTCCCTCGTGGGCGAAGGACCTCAAGGTCGGGAACCGGATGATCAACGCCCGGGCCGAGACGGTCGCAACGAAGCCGTCGTTCCGCCATGCCTTCGCCAAGAAGCGCTGCATCATCCCCGTGGACGGGTTCTACGAGTGGAAGGCGCCGCCGCCGGGCCAGAAGGGCAAGCAGCCGTACTTCATCCACCGCCCGGACGGGGAGCCGTACGCCTTCGCAGGCCTGTGGGAGCAGTGGAAGGGACCCGGTGTCGACGGCGCGGAGGTCACCGTGCGATCGGCCACGATCATCACGGGCGCAGCGAACGACGCGATGTCGGCGATCCACGACCGGATGCCGATCATCCTCCCGCCGTCGGAGTGGTCGACCTGGCTGTCGCCCGAGCAGCACGACATCGAGCTCCTCGGGAAGCTCCTCGTTCCGGCCCCGGACAGGCTGATCACGATGCACCCGGTGTCGACCGACGTGAACAACGTCCGCAACAAGGGCGAGCACCTGATCGACGAAGTGGCCCCCGACCCCGGAGCCCTCTTCTGACGCTGCCCTGACCGGCTTTGTTCCCGTTCTGTGGCCGAAATCGGCCACAGAACGGGAACAAAGCAAGCGGCGGGTCAGTCTGGGACGTTCGTCGCGTGGCCGGCGGAGCGCAGGGCGGCCCGGATCCGGTCCGCCGCGCCGTCGAGCGCTTCGGGTGACGGGTCGGGATCGACGTTGGCGAAGCTCAGGTCGGACTCGGCGTCGATCGGGATCAGGTGCACGTGGCAGTGCGGCACCTCGAGCCCGGCGATGATCGAGCCGACCCGGACCGGGGAGAAGGCGTCGAACAACGCCCGGCCGACGATCTGCTGGACCTCGCCGATGCGGGCCCACAACGCAGGAGGCACGTCGGTCCAGTGGTCTATCTGCGCGACGGGCACCACGAGCGTGTGGCCGGGCCGGATCGGGCCGATCGTGAGGAACGCGACCACCTCGTCGTCCCGCCACACGAAGCGTCCGGGGATGTCGCCCCGGATGATCATCGTGAAGACCGACGGTGGATCTGCTGCTTGCTGGTCGACCATCATCGGAGCGTAGGTCGCTGCGGAGCGGCCGGTGACGGCGATCGCCGCCCTACGATGACGTGGATGACGGACCGGCGTGCGGCGGCGAGCGAGGACGGCTCCGCTGCCGTGCTCGAGGACCCGGCGGAGGTCGTGACGGACCGGCTTCTCACAGTGCCGAACGCCATCACGTTCGTCCGGCTGCTCTGCATCCCGCTGTTCCTGAACCTGCTGTTCGTCAGCGACGCGAGGCTCGAGGCGGCGCTGCTGCTCGGGTTGCTCGGTGCCACGGACTGGGTGGATGGCTACGCGGCCAGGCACCTCCACCAGGTGTCGAACTTCGGCAAGGCGTTCGACCCGACCGTGGACCGACTCCTGCTCATCACCGGGGTCACCTCGATCATCATCGCAGAGGGGTGTCCGCTCTGGTTCGGGCTCGTCGTGGTGGCGAGAGAGGTCGTGCTGTCGACCTTCGTCGTGTCGATCATGGCGCTCGGGGCCAAGCGGATGGACGTCACCTGGTGGGGCAAGGCGGGGACCTTCGGGATCATGGTGGCATTCCCTGCGTTCCTCGCCTCGACGGACTCAGGAATCTCCGACGGGCTCGCGACGTTCTTCGAGCTCGTCGCCTGGTGTGCGGCCATCCCGGGGCTGATCTTCAGCTTCATCGCGTTCTTCGGGTACTTCCCCGCAGGGATGCGGGCGTTGCGGGAGGGTCGAGCGGCCCGTGAGGTCGCCGGCACCTGAGACGGAGGGGCATTCGCCACAACCCGGTCGCCGCCGGTTCGGATGGCGGTAGGTTCACCGGTGGGACCGGTCCGCGGACCGGGCGAAACCATCGGATCGGCGAGAGGAGCCCCCCGTGAAGGCCGTGATCATGGCAGGAGGCGAGGGCACCCGGCTCAGGCCGTTGACCTCGAACGCGCCCAAGCCGATGCTCCCGTTGGTGAACCGGCCGATGATGGAGCACATCATCGACCTGTTGAAGCGTCACGAGGTCGACGAGATCGTCGTCACCGTCGCGTTCATGGCGAACGCCATCCGCAACTACTTCGGCGATGGATCCGAGTTCGACGTGAAGATCACCTACGCGTCGGAGGAGACCCCGTTGGGAACGGCGGGGTCGGTCCGCAACGCGATGGATCAGCTCGACGACACGTTCCTCGTCATCTCCGGTGACGTTCTCACCGACGTCGATCTCGGGGCGGTGATCCAGGTCCACAGGGAGCAGTCGGCGCTCGCCACCATCGGACTGGTCCGCGTCGAGAACCCGCTCGAGTACGGGATCGTGATCACGCGGGACGACGGGACGATCGAGCGGTTCCTCGAGAAGCCGACCTGGGGGCAGGTCTTCTCGGACACCATCAACTCGGGCATCTACGTCCTCGAGCCCGAGGTCTTCGACTACATCGCTGCGGACGAGTCGGTCGACTTCTCGAGTGACGTGTTCCCGGTGCTTCTCTCCGAGGGCCGCAAGCTCGTCGGCGCCGTGTGCGACGGGTACTGGGAGGACGTCGGAACCCTGCCGGCCTACGTCCGTGCGCACAAGGACATCCTCGACGGCAGGGTACAGGTCGACATCCCCGGCTTCGAGGTCTCGGACGGAGTGTTCGTCGCCGAAGGTGCGGAGGTGCACCCGCAGGCGGTCGTGAACGGTCCGGCGGTCGTCGGCGACAACTGCTTCGTCGACGCCGGCGCGAGGCTCGGGGAGTACACGGTGCTCGGCACCGGCGTGCGGGTCCGCTCCGGTGCCGAGCTCGAACGGACCGTGGTGCACGAGAACGCGTACCTCGGCGAGAGCGTGAAGCTCCGTGGGACCGTCGTCGGTCGCGCCGCCGACCTGCGCCGGAACGTCCGCTGCGAGGAGGGGGTGGTGCTCGGCGACGAGGTGTTCGTCGGCGAGGACGCGGTGATCTCTCCCGACGTCAAGGTGTATCCGTTCAAGACCGTCGAGGGGGGAGCGGTCGTCAACACCTCGCTCATCTGGGAGTCCCGCGGCGCCCGCAGCCTCTTCGGCAGAGGGGGAGTGACCGGACTGGCGAACGTGGACATCACCCCCGAGCTGGCGACGAAGGTTGCTCTCGCCTACGCGACGTCGCTCAAGCGCAACACCACGGTGGCGGTGTCGCGGGACTCGAGCAGATCCGCACGGATGCTCAAGCGGGCGATGATGGCGGGCCTGAACGCCGGCGGTGTCAACGTCATGGACCTCGAGGTCGCGAGCGTTCCGCTGACCAGGTTCCACTGTCGTGCGGTCTCCGTCGGCGGCGCTGTGTCGTTGCGGCTGAGCCCGGAGGATCCCGATGCCGTCGTGATCCGATTCTTCGACACCAACGGAACCGACATCACCGAGGAGCAGCAGCGCAAGATCGAGCGGTTGTTCGGCAGGGAGGACTTCCGGCGGGTGCGTCCAGCGGACATCGGCGACATCGATCTGGTCCCGAGGGCGCTCGAGCAGTACGCGGTGGCGCTCGAGCAGACGATCGACGTGAAGGCCGTCGCGGAGCGCCGGTTCAAGGTGGTCATCGACTACGCGTACGGCTCCACGAGCTTCGCCATGCCGAACGTCCTGTCCAAGCTGCGGGCCGACGTACTCGCCCTGAACCCGTACGCGTCGACCCGTGGCATGTTGGAGTTCGATCGCTCCCTGCACGCCGCGGATGTCGCCGATCTCGTCAGGGCCTCGGGTGCTGATCTGGGTGCAGTCCTCGACCAGTCCGGGGAGCAGCTGACGCTCATCGACGACTCCGGGCACGTACTCAGCGACGAGGAGCTGCTGTTCTGCTTCCTCGACCTCGTGAGCGACCGACTGCTCGGGGACGCGATCGCTCTGCCGGTCATCGCACCGCGGGCTGCTGCCCACATGGTCGAGTCCCGGGGCCACAGGGTGCGTTGGACGAAGACCTCGGCCGCAGCGCTGATGGAGGCGGCCTCGGAACCCGGTGTGGGCTTCGCCGCCAACCTGGAGGGCGGGGTCATCCTGCCGGGCTTCATGCCCTCCTTCGACGCCGCAGGCGGCCTGCTCAAGATGCTCGACCTGCTCGCGACCCGCGGCTCGCAGCTCTCGGAGATCAGGGCGGACATCCCTAAGGTCCATCTGCTCCACGACGTCGTCGTCACGCCGTGGGAGCAGAAGGGCACGGTCATGCGGAGCCTGGTCGAGCAGACCCAGGGCCGGGACGTCGATCTGATCGACGGCGTGAAGGTGCACCACGGCCAGGGTTGGGTCCTGGTCCTGCCGGACCCCGAGGAACCCGTCACGCATCTCTGGGTGGAGGGGGACACCCTCGCCGAATCGCGGACGCTGGCACAGGAGTACGCCCGCCGGATCCGACAGATGCTGCGCTGACCCCGGAGACGGCCCGACCCCCGACGGTCGGGTAGCGTCGAGGGCATGAACGTGCCCGACGACCTCCGCTACTCATCGGATCACGAATGGATCCGGGTCGAGGACGCCAGGATCCGCATCGGGATCACCGACTACGCCCAGGACTCGCTCGGCGACATCGTGTTCGTCGACGTGCCCGACGTCGGCGCCGATCTGGCGGCCGGGGACGTCTTCGGCGAGGTCGAGTCGACCAAGTCGGTCTCTGAGATCTATGCGCCGGTTGCCGGGGTGGTCGTCGAGGTCAACCCGGACCTGGAGGTGACTCCCGAGCTGGTCAACAGCGACCCCTACGGTGCGGGGTGGATGATCGTGATGGAACCGGCTGACCCGGGCAGCATCGACGCCATGCTCGACGCCGACGGATATCGGAAGCTCACCGAGGCGTGAACGAGCAACCGCCCGCTCCGCTCTCCGACGGGTTGATCTGTCCCGTGTGCAGCGTGGTGAACGCGGTCGGTGCCAACTTCTGCACGGCGTGCGGTTCGGCGCTCCCGCCCGACGACGACGGGGCGACGGGCACCTTCCCGGTGATCGGCGTCGACGTTCCTGCCGAGGGCGAGGTCGGTCAGCTGGTTGTCACACGCGGGCCGATGGCAGGGGCGCGGTACGCCTTGGAGGGGTCGCTCACCTCCATCGGGCGACATCCCGAGAGCGAGATCTTCCTGGATGACGTGACGGTCTCCCGCCGCCATTCGGAGATCCGTCGGGGAGCTGACGGGCAGTACGTCCTCACCGACGTCGGATCGCTGAACGGCACGTACCTCGATGGCGAGCGGGTGGAGGAAGCCGTCCTGAGGGAAGGGGCGCAGATCCAGGTGGGCAAGTACCGACTGGTGTTCGTGATCGGCACCCTCGGAGGTGCGGCATGACCGGAGAGGGGACGTTGGCCCAGAGCGCTCCCGTAGCCGAGGGCGGCGCATCGTCGCGGGCCGCCGGACCGCCCTCCAGTGAGCACCTGCCCATCGGAGAGGTGCTGGCGTTGCTCCAGGAGGAGTTCCCCGATGTCACGATCTCCAAGATCCGCTTCCTCGAGAGCCAAGGTCTGATCCAGCCGGAGCGGACAGCCTCGGGCTATCGCCGCTTCTCCGCCGCGGACATCGAGCGTCTCCAGTGGATCCTGCGTCAGCAACGGGATCACTTCCTCCCGCTGAAGGTGATCCGCAAGATGCTGGACGAGGGCGTCGACCGCTACGACCCCGGTGGTGGCATCCAGCCCACGCTGTTCACGTCGTCCGCGACGGAGCCCGAGAGCGAGGATGATGAACTCAACGGCGGCGTCGATGACGATGCCGGTCCGCAGTCGTCGTCTCCCCGCCGGTCGCCGGCGCACCCTGCGGTGGCCTCGGCGCCATCTCGTCCGACGCAGGAGCGTCCTGCACCGTCGGATCGCCATGCACCGGCTGGTCGCGCCGCGCCGGCCGATCGATCAGACGTCGTGGGAAGGCCGTCGCCTCGGCCGGCCGAGCGTGCGCCCGTCGATCCGGCCGCCACGTCTCGTGGGTCCGCACCGGCCGCACCGGCCGCGCCGGGTGCCGACAGGTCGGGAGACGCATCGACGCAGCAGTCCGGTCGACAGGAACGGGCTTCCAGCCCGACCGCCGGGTCGCATCACGGCGGGGATCCGTCGGATCCCGCACCCGGCGACCATGCTGTGACCGGCGACGATGCCGACGAGAGCGGTGCTCCGTCGCCGGACGACACTGCGACCGAAACCGAGCGGCCGCCCCACTCGACGCCCGCGGACGTGGTCGCCGCGCTCCAGGAGGACCCTCGGAAGCCCCGACGCTCACGTGGGTCATCGGCGGCGAAGGGAGGCGCCCGGGAGCCCTCTCCCTCGTCGGGGCCGGACGTGCGGGGAGGTCCGTCGGAACCCGTTCCGGACGACACCCGGGTCGGGGCCGACGAGCTGTGTCGGCTGGGTGGCATCGACGCGACGTTGCTCGTGGACCTCGAGCGCTTCGGGCTGGTCCAGGCCGACGGTCGATCCGGCGAGTACGGTCCGTCGGCGGTCGAGGTCGTCCGACTGGCCGCTCGCTACCGGGACCTCGGAGTGGAGCCTCGGCATCTGAGGATGTACCTCGTGGCCGCCGAGCGTGAAGCGGGGATGGTCGAGCAGCTGGCGGTTCCCTTCCTCAAGCAGAGGAACCCGAACGCTCGTGGTCAGGCGGCGGTCCTCACCGGTGAGCTGGTTGCGCTCGGGGCGGACCTCCACCGGTCGCTCCTGCGACGCGAGCTGGGCCGAGACCTGATGCCGTGATCCGCTCCGGTCGTGCCGGGGCTCGTCGGCCGTCGGCCGTCGGGTCGACGTAAGCTGCCGCGGTGATCGAACTCGAGCTTGTCGCAGTGCGGGTCGAGCTGCCGAACAACACGCCGGTCGTGGTGCTCCGCGAGGTCGGTGGTCGCCAGCGGCAGCTGTCGATCTTCATCGGCAATCCCGAGGCCACGGCGATCGCGTTCGCTCTCGAGGGTGTCGACACGCCGCGCCCGCTGACCCATGACCTCTTCTGCGACGTGCTCGACGAACTCGGGATAACGCTCGACCGTGTGGTCATCACCGAGCTCCGCGACACGACCTACTTCGCGACCCTGCACCTGACCGGTCCGTTGTCGGCGGACGTGTCCAGCCGCCCGTCCGACGCCATCGCTCTCGCCGTCCGGACCGGGTGTTCGATCTTCGCTGAGGAGGACCTGCTCGACGAGGCCGGCTTCGTGGACGAGGTCGAGGAAGAGCTGTCGCCCGACGACGTGGTCGAGGAGTTCCGGCACTTCATCGACAACGTCTCGCCCGACGACTTCGCCTCCTGACACCGCCCCACGACGCAGAACTCGGGTCGTCTGACGCCGCATATCGGTGTCTCGCGACCCGAGAACGGGAAGATGCTGGTGGGAGTGCGGTCCACCCCGCGCGGGGAGCTCCCACGGTATGGTGAATCACATGACTGTGATGCCCAGTGACGCCACCCCTGAACACCCGGTCGGAACACCTGCGGGCGGGGATCGGGTCGTGTCGTCGACGGGGGCGGACTTCAGCGGCCGGAGTGCTGCCGAGATCGTGGGGATCAGCTACCGGCAGCTCGACTACTGGGCTCGTACCGACCTGGTGCGTCCGTCGGTGACCGACGCCGCCGGAAGCGGGAGCCGACGTCGGTACTCCTACTCCGATCTCCTCGAGCTCAAGGTCATCAAGTCCCTGCTCGACTCGGGGATCCGTCTGGAGTCGGTCAGGCAGGTCTTCTCCTACGTGCGCGAGCACCTCGGCGAGGACATCAGCGCCGCGAACATCGTGATCAGCGGCAACTCGACGGTCCTCGTGAAGTCCGGCGAGGAGCTCATCGACGTGCTGCGCCGCGGCCAGGGCGTGCTGAACGTGCTCCCGCTCGCCGGGGTCAAGGAAGAGGTCGACGCCCGGATCGTCGAGCTCTTCCCGACTGCGACCTTCGAGGAGCGGGCGAAGCACCCGAGCGCGGCGAACGTCGTCTGAGACGACCGTGCGCCTCTCACCGCTCGACGGTGTCCACCGCTCCCTCGGCGCCAAGATGGCGCCCTTCGGCGGTTGGGAGATGCCGATCTCGTATCCGATCGGCACGATCGAGGAGCACAGGGCGTGTCGTGACGACGCCGTCGTGTTCGACGTCAGCCACCTGGGGACTGTCCGCGTCGAAGGGCCGTCGGCCCACGACGCCCTCCAACTTGAGCTGACCAACGATCTCGACAAGGTCGAACCGGGGCGCGCTCAGTACACCCATCTGCTGGATCCCGTCGACGGGTCCGTGCTCGACGACATCATCGTGTGGTGGTTGACCGACGCGGCAGACGGGTCGCCCCGGTTCGACGTCATGCCGAACGCCTCCAACACCGACGACGTCGTCGCAGCGTTCACCGCAGACGGAGTCGGCGCCCACGACACCACGGCGGACCGTGCCGTCCTGGCGGTCCAGGGACCCCGGGCGAGGGAGGTCGTCGACCAGCTGTCCCCGGAAGCGGCAGCGGTCGGCCGGTTCCGGGTCGCCGAGGTCGACATCCTCGGACGGGTCTGTTGGGTGGCCGGGACCGGTTACACCGGCGAGGATGGCGTCGAGCTCGCCGTGCCCGTCGACGTCGCGTCGACTCTGTGGGATGCGCTCACCGCGGCGGGAGCGACTCCGGCCGGACTGGGAGCAAGAGACACGCTCCGGCTCGAGGCGGGGCTCCCTCTCCACGGTCACGAGCTCGGACCGGGGATCACGCCGCTCAACGCCGGGCTGGACTGGGTGGTGGCGTGGGACAAGGGCGACTTCCGGGGACGCGGGGCGCTGCTGGCGCAGAAGGACGCCGGGGTGAACCCTGTGCTCCGGGGTCTGCGGACCGAGGGCAGGCGGCCGCCGCGTTCCGATCAGGCCGTGGTGCGGGACGGCAGCGTCGTGGGTCGGGTGAGCTCCGGGAACTTCTCGCCGGTGCTGGAGTGCGGCATCGCTCTGGCGTTCGTCGACCCGTCCGTCGTGGTGGGTGACGAGGTCGCCATCGACGTCCGGGGTCAGGCGGTTCCCGCCGTGTGCGTTCCGACCCCGTTCGTTCGGCGTTCGTGAGCAACCTGTCGGCCCAGCTCCGTCGATGCCTGTCGGTCCGGTCGTCGCAACGTGACTCGGGTCGAGCTCACCCGTCGGCGAGGACCTCGATCGGGGGGCACGAGCAGACGAGGTTCCGATCCCCGTAGCCGCCGTCGATGCGGCCGACGGGTGGCCAGTACTTCGATACGTGCGAGGTCGCCGAAACTGACGGCGACGTCGGCCACCCGGCGACCGATCGAGGGTACGCATGGTCCCAGTCGTCGGCGCCGACCGTCCTCGCCGTGTGCGGGGCGTTGACGAGGGGGTTGTCGTCGCCCGGCCACTCGCCGGTCGCGACCCGGTCGATCTCGGCCCTGATGGAGATCATGGCGTCGCAGAACCGGTCGAGCTCCTCGATGCTCTCCGACTCGGTCGGTTCGACCATCAGGGTCCCCGGCACGGGGAACGACATCGTCGGGGCGTGGAAGCCGTAGTCGATCAGCCGCTTCGCGACGTCCTCGTTGCTGATCCCCGTCGTCTTCTCGATGTCGCGCAGGTCGAGGATGCACTCGTGGGCGACGAGTCCGTCGGCGCCGGTGTAGAGCACCGGGTAGTGCTCGTCGAGTCGCCGAGCGACGTAGTTGGCCGACAGCACCGCGAGCTCGGTTGCCATGCGCAGGTCGGGGCCCATCATCGTCACGTACATCCACGGGATCGGAAGGATCGACGCCGAGCCGTAGGGCGCGCCTGACACGGCGCCGACCCCGCCGGTCGGGGCGATCGGCTCGCCGTCGGTCGAGGTCGGGTAGAGGCGGTGTCCCGGCAGGTACTGGGCGAGATGCTCCCGTACGGCCACAGGTCCGACGCCGGGTCCACCGCCGCCGTGCGGGATGCAGAAGGTCTTGTGCAGGTTCAAGTGGCTGACGTCGGCGCCGAACTCGCCGGGTCGGGCGAGTCCGACCAGTGCGTTGAGGTTGGCGCCGTCCACGTACACCTGCCCCCCGGCGTCGTGGATGATCCGGCACAGCTCGACGATGCCCTCCTCGAACACGCCGTGCGTCGACGGGTAGGTGACCATCGCGGCGGAGATCCGTGCACCGTGGTCCGCGACCTTGTCCCGCAGGTCGTCGAGGTCGACGTTGCCGTCGGGGTCGGTGGCGACGACCTCGACCCGCATGCCGGCCATCACGGCCGACGCGGCGTTGGTGCCGTGCGCCGATGCGGGGATGAGGCACACGTCCCGTGAGGTGTCGCCGCGGCTTCGGTGATAGGCCCTGATGGCCAGCAGTCCGGCGAGCTCGCCCTGGCTGCCGGCGTTGGGCTGGAACGACACGGCGTGGTATCCGGTGATCTCTGCGAGCGCTGCTTCGAGCTCGGTGACGAGCTGCCTGTAGCCGGCCGCCTGGTCGGCGGGGACGAAGGGGTGGAGTGCGGCGAACTCGGGCCAGGTCACCGGGATCATCTCGGCGGTGGCGTTGAGCTTCATCGTGCAGGAGCCGAGCGGGATCATCGAGCGGTCGAGCGCGAGGTCCATGTCGGCGAGGCGGCGAAGGTACCGCAGCATCTGCGTCTCGGACCGGTGCTCGTGGAAGGTGGGGTGGGTCAGGAACTCGCTGGTCCGCCGAAGCTCCGGTGGCAGGCCCGAGGGTGCATCGACCTCCAGCGCGTCCGCTGTGACCGTCACCCCGAAGGCGCCGAGCAGAGTGACGACGACCTCGGGGGTGGTGGTCTCGTCCAGGGCGAAGCCCACCGCGTCGGGGGAGAGCCGCCGTAGGTTGAGTCCCGCAGCCGTGGCGTCGGCAAGTACCTGGTCGGCCCGGCCGGGTACCTGCACGGTGACCGTGTCGAACCAGGTGTCGGCCGACATCGACATCCCGGCGGAGGCGAGCGCCGCCCTGGCAGCCGACGTGAGTCCGTGCACCCTGGTGGCGATCTCCCTCAGCCCGTCGGGACCGTGGTAGGTCGCGTACATCGCCGCCATGACTGCCAGCAACACCTGGGCGGTGCAGATGTTGGAGGTCGCCTTCTCGCGGCGGATGTGCTGCTCACGCGTCTGCAACGCCAGCCGCAACGCCCGGTCGCCGTGGCTGTCGACCGAGACGCCGACGAGTCGACCCGGGAGCGCCCGCTTGAGGTTGTCGGTGACGGCCATGAAACCTGCGTGGGGCCCGCCGTAGCCCATCGGCACGCCGAAGCGCTGGGCCGAACCGACGACGACGTCCGCACCCCATTCACCGGGTGGGCTCAGCAGCGTGAGGGCGAGCAGGTCGGCGGTGACGCAGACGACGGCGCCAGCGGCGCGAGCGGTCGCTGCTGTGGCCGCGTGGTCGACGATGCCGCCGTGCGTGCCTGGGTAGGCGAGGAGGATGCCGAAGCAGTCGTGGCCGTCGAGGTCGACGGCCGGGTCACCCGTGAGGACCTTGATGCCGAGCGGTTCGGCTCGGGTCCCGACCACCTCGATCACCTGTGGGTGGCATTCCGAGTCGACGAAGAAGGTGTCTCCTGCGACCTTCGACCGGCGGCGGGCCAACGTCATGGCCTCGGCTGCGGCGGTGGCTTCGTCGAGCAGCGACGCGTTCGCGATGTCGAGACCGGTGAGATCGGCGACCATCGTCTGGAAGTTCAGCAACGCCTCGAGGCGCCCCTGGGAGATCTCCGGCTGGTACGGCGTGTACGCGGTGTACCACGCCGGGTTCTCGAGCACGTTGCGCAGGATCACGTTCGGGGTGATCGTGTCGTGGTAGCCGCAGCCGATCAGGCTGGTCAGCACCCGGTTCCGGCCAGCGATCTCGCGGAGTCGGGCGAGGGCCACGGTCTCCTCGGCTCCGGGCGGCAGCCTCAGCTCGTCGGTCTGGCGGATGACGGCCGGGACAGCAGCATCGACGAGCGTGTCGAGGTCGGGGTAGCCGATGGTCCTCAGCATGGCATCGACCGCCCCGGCGTCGGGCCCGAGGTGACGCGATGCGAAGGATCCGCCGGTGCGGTTCGTGTCTCTCGAGGTGGTGGCCGGTGAGGTGGTGGCCGGTGAGATGGCGTCGTTCGTGGTCACGGGGGCTCCGGGGTTCGCGTGAAGGGCACGGATGGTGCTGCCCCCCGCTGTCGCGTGACCTGAGAGCTTCGCCCTCGAACGGCGAGCGCCGCCCCGTGGGCTTTCCCCGTCGGTGAGCCCGACGTCGTCGGCGGGCTGCTCTCCAGCGGTGCCTGACCCGTCCGGTCTTGGGGCCTGAGAGATTCCGGGGGCGGTTGCTCCTTCGGCGCCCGTCACGGGGTGACAGGACTCTCCCGGGTGGGATGCGGCGTCGGTTGTGCTCAGAAGGCTAGCCGGTGGCGGCTCGGCCGGCCCGGTCTCAGCGGTCGTGGTCCGCGGTCGTGGTCCGCGGTCGTCGTCAGCGGTCGTGCGGTACGGACCTGCTCAGGACGTGGAGGCGCCTGTGGCCTTCTCGTCCGCGTGCTGCTGGATCGCAGCGCCGATCGCCTGCATGGCGGCGCCGAGCTGCTCGGGTCGGTTCGACATGACCCACTCCATCGATGCCGTGGTGGACGCGACGTGTGCGTCGAAATGGGGGAGCACGTGCTGTGCGAACAGCTCGTAGCTGCGCCTGGTCGCCTCGGGGTTCGCCCATTCGTGCGCCTGGAGGAGGAGGGTGCCGAAGCCGCCATGGGACTCCTCGATCAGGTGCTCGACCAGTGCGATCGCGTCGTCGGGGGTTCCGATGACCGCGGCTCCGGACTCGTTGAGCTGTGCTGCGAGCTTCTCGGGCGGATGGTCGGGGAAGATCGGCAGGGCCGCGACCTCCCGGAAGTAGCGGGCGTAGTCAGCGATGCCGTGGTCGATGTCGGCGAGCGCCTGCTGGCGGGTCTCGGCGAGATGCATCATCGTCACCAACCGCCACTGACGACGGTCGGCGACGTTGCCGAACTGGGCGCTGCGCTCCTCCATGACCTCCCATGCCTGACCCAGCAGGTCGATGCCCGCTCGCTGCGTCGCTCCGATGGACAGCAGCGAGCAGCCGAATCGACCGGCAGCGCGCGGTCCGGAGGGTGAGATCATCGCTGCGACCGCGACCTCGGGATGCGGGTGGGTGTAGGGGCGGAGGTGGAGTCGGGCGTCCCGCAGGGTGAACCACTCCGACTCGTGGGTGACGGGCTCGTCGGTGCGCAGCAGTCGGAGGATGACCTCCAGGGCCTCCTCCATGCGGGCGCGCTGGACGGCGGGGTCGATCCCGAGCATGAACGCGTCGGACGGGAGTGCGCCGGGGCCGACGCCGAACTTCACCCGTCCCCTGGTCAGGTGGTCGAGGAGCACGATCCGTTGCGCCGTCATGAGCGGGTTGTGGTATGGGAGGGAGACCACGCCGGTGCCCAGGTCGATGTGGTGCGTGCGCTCCGCTGCGGCGGCGATGAAGACCTCGGGCGAGGCGATGATCTCGAACCCTCCGGAGTGGTGTTCGCCGATCCAGGCCTCGTGGAAGCCGATGCGGTCGAGGTGCTCCACCAGCTCGAGGTCACGTTGGAGCGCGAGCGTCGGGTTCTGGCCGTTCGGGTGGAACGGAGCCATGAAGATGCCGCAGCGCAGGGGCCAGTCCATGTGCGGACCCTACTTGACCGCCTGGTCAAGTGCGCCCGGTCATCCCACCCCGTCCGCGTTCTGCTCCGGCGTGTCGGAGCGCTACGCGAGGGGCCGGCCGAAGGGTAGCGGGTCGCGCCATGTGCGGAGGAACTCCTCGGCCCGGTATGCGGCGCCGAGGTACGGGCCATCGGGGTGGCCGACGACATCGCTGGCGATCTGCCGGACCGTGCGGTCAGCATCGACACGCAGCGAGTCCAGCGCTGCGTCGGCCTCGTGTCGGAACGCGAGCAGGGGACCGAGCAGCGTCACGAAGTCGGCCATGACCACGATCCCGCGTCGCGACGAGACGGCGAGGCCCTTCGCCGTGACCGGTGCCGGGCCGCAGGGCACGATGGCCCGCTGGCGGAGCACGGATGCCACCTCGTGGTCGACGAGGCCCAGCTTGGATCCGCAGACGAGCAGGTCCGCTTCGATCGCAGCGACCTCGGCGCCGTCGCCCGTGCCGACCACCTCTGCGCCGGCCTCGGTGAGGGCCTTCGTGATCGTACTGGTGGCGGTGCCAGCCCCTTCGAGCACAGCGGTCGTCCCGCTCACGCCATCCAACGCCACGTCAGCCGCAGCGGTGATCCCCGTCGCCAGGAGGTCGGCACGAGCAGCGTCTGCCAGAGGCGATCGCGTGTGGAGCGCGGCGAGCCCCTTCAGGTCCGAGGAGTCGAGTCCCTTCCCCGGATCGAGTGCCAGAGAGCCGTTCGCGACCTGCCCGGTCACCTCGTCGACGAAAGCGGCGACTGCGCCGTCGCGATCCTCGGGTGCCGCGTTGATCCCCGCCGAGGCGCCGCTGATCCGGCGTTCGAGGAGGGCCCACGAATAGGTGCGGGATCTGGCAATGGTGCGAGCGCCGTCGACGAGCACCTTCTTCGCCAAGCGAACGATGCCGTCGGCGTGCTCGACGCCGTCCAGGTCGATGAGGACGAAGGCGTCGGTGGAGGAGAGCTTCTGGAGACCCACGCCGGGCAGTCTGGCAGGAGGGCGGGGGCCTGGCCGGACAACCGCCGAACGGGTGGGCCGGCGGAGGGTGGGCCGGTGGACGCCGGGGGCTGTGTGGAATCGAACCCCCCGTGCGATTCCACACAGCCGTGCCGGACACCGGGAGCCCTCTGGACCGAGCGCCTCGACCGGCGTCGACCACAGGTGGTCGACCCGGATGAGGGTAGCGCTGTCGGGTGACCGCTGTCACGCGGATCGGGTTCGGCGTGAGCCCGTCTCCCGGGACGTGTCATCCGGCTCACGGCTCAGAGACTGTGCTGCACTGCGACGCGGTCGGCGAGTCTGGGGAGGATCTGTTCGGCGATGATCCGACGGTGCTCGGGGTGGTCGCGGTAGGCCTCCCATCCGGCGACGTCGTCGAAGTCGGCGACGACGGCGACATCGGCGGTTCCGTCGGACAGCCCGGCGTCGGTGCCGACGACGTAGGAGCGCAGTTCGGGGATCACCGGGGGGAGCCCGCGCAGCGCCGTGATGATCGCCTCCACCTCCGTGGGCGGAGTGTCCTCGTCGAAGGTCAGCAGGACCACGTGTCGGATCACGGAGGCGATCCTACGGTCGTGGCCGGACGCGGGTCCGGGGGACCCGACGGTCGGGTCCCCCGGACGAGCACTCGGGTTGTTCCTGTTGCAGCACCAGCAGGGAGACGGAGTGCGGATGACCGGGGAGGATGGCAGCCACCCGGTCGATGTGGGCCGCTCGCGGCGGCATGTCACAGGTACTGACGATCGGCGGGAACGAAAGTCGCGAAGAAGTTCGGAGAAGCCTCGCCGACAGCGCCGATGCACACCCTCCGGCGTCGCCGGAGCCCGTGTCAGGGCCGCACGGAGAACGGATGGCCGAGCAGGTGCGCGTGTGGGACGTGGCAACGCCTGCCGTCCTCCCCGTCCAGCTCGACGGTCGTCGGGTGCACCTCGACGATGCGGCCACGGAGGAGTTCTCCGTCGGTACCGGTGCACTCGAGGATCCACCCCTCTCGCATCTGCGCCCGGAGAGAGCGGCCGGCGGCCAGCTGTGCGGCGACATCGCGACCACCGGTGGAGGTGAGCAACGCCATCGCCAGGGCCGGGACGGCGACGGCGATCACGACCAGCGCCGCGATCATCGCGTCGGCGACGCCGGCCTGGTGCAGCGCGAGCAGCATCGCTGCAACCAGGATCACGCCGCGGAGGACCCTCTCGAGGTTCTCCTGGCGGACCCCGCTCGCCCGACGGGCGGACTGGCCGACAGCGGCGGAGACCCCGATCGCTACGGCGTAGCCGAGGATCACCATCACGAAGGCCAGGAGCAGGTCGGGCAGCGAGTCGGAGATCGTGTCGCCGAGCTCCTGGACGGCGTCCACGTCGAGAAGTCCGGCGGCGATCACGAGCCCGATCGCCGTCGAGGTCCAGAACACCACCGAGCCGACCGTCCGGGCGCTGGCCCGAACGGCGGCCGAGCGGTCGTGGCCACCGCGAGCTGCCCGGACGAGGCGGCCGCCGAGCTCACCGATGAGGAGGCCGCTGCACGCGGCGACGAGGGCCCAGATCCAGTTGTTCACGACTCGGACCCCCTGTCAGGACGGTTGAAGGTCGGGACGGGATGGACTCCCGAGCTCCGTCCCTGGTTCCTGTCGGCAGGAGACGGGTCGTCGCTGAGGATCAGCCCGACGGTCCGTGCGCCGAGCCCGAGCAGGTCGACGGCGGTGCCGAGCACCGAGCGGCCACGGAGCCGGTGCGACACGGTGTCGGCCACGCGGTCCTCGATGTCGAGGGGCGGTCGCAGCAGCTCGCGCAACGATCCCGTGAGAGCGCCGTCCTCAGCGTCGAGGACTGCGTCGAGGTTCTCGATGGGGTCGGCGTCCGGGTCGACGGAGACGCCGACGGAAGGGTCGACAGGAGAGTCGACGGGCTGGGGTGGAACAGCCCCGGGCACCGCGGGGGTGTCGTCGGGCGATCCCTCGGAGTCGTTCATGTTTCCTCCTGAGCTCCTTCGGCGGCCTGCAACGCCCGTCGGGCGCGCAGGAGTCGGGTCTTCACGGTGGGCACCGGCACGTCCAACGCGTCGGCGATCTCCTGGTACGACATCCCCTCCACCTCGCGCAGCACCACGATCGACCGGCTGGTCTCGTCAAGGGCGGCGAGCGCCCGTCCGACGGCGGAGAGGGTGTCCATGCCCGCCGCTCGGTCGGCCGGGTCGCGGCGATCCTGGACCTCGGGCATCTCGTGCGGAGGAGTCGCCAGGTCGCGTCGTCGGCGCAGCGAGTCGATCGCAGTGTTGTGGGCGATTCGCAGGATCCAGGTCCGCTCTGAGCTGTCGCCCCGGAAGCGGTCGAGCGAGGTCCAGGCGCGCAGCATCGTCTCCTGGACTGCGTCCTCCGTGAGCTGCCGGTCGCGCAGGATCCCGTAGGCGAGTCGGAAGACGGCGTCGGTGTGATCGTCGATCAGCTGGGTCAGGTGCCGGTCGAGCGCGGCGCGGGGATCGACGGAGTGGTCGTCGACGCGACGGCGGTTGCGTCGCTTCTCGAGGGGTCTGGGCAGGCGTGGCACGGCGAGTCCAGTGTGCGGGGGCGGTCGCCCAAACCGGCGCGGACCTTCGCCGTCAGCCCGGAACTCGGGTCATCTGACACCGATATGCGGCGCCGATATGCGGCGCGAGCCGACCCGAGTTCGGAGGGGGTCGCTTGTTTGCGATGCGCCTGTCCGCGGGGGAGGCTGGGCCGATGCGCTCGTCTGCCCCGGGTACCGGAGTCCTGATCGTGCTCCACGGTCACGGCGACGACGCTTCCTCCGCCCGTGAGTGGGGTCGACGACTTGCACCGAGCGGCTGGGAGATCGTGGCTCCGGAGGCAGATTTTGACACCGAGGGCGTCGCGAGCTGGTTCTCGACCGGAGCGCGTGGGGTCGACGTCGATGAGCTCCACCGCTCGGCGGCGCGTGTCGCCGAGGTGGTGGGTCGCGAACGCGGATCGGGACGGCCGGTCGTCGTGGTCGGGTTCTCGCAGGGGGCGGCGCTCGCCCTGTCGCTCGGTCTGGTCGGGTGTCGGCCAGATGCCGTGGTGTCGGTGTGCGGGTTCCTGCCCGAGATCGACGCCCCCGACGTCGGGGATCTGCTCGGGATCGGTCGGGAGGAGCCGCCGACGCTGCTGCTCGGCACGGACGGCGACGCGGTCGTGCCCGCATTCATGTCCCTGGACGCGGCATCGCTCCTCGCCGCCGCTGGGCGACCCGTGACGGCGGAGGTGCTCGGTGGTGGCCACGAAGTGGGTCCCTTGGTCTCCCGACGGGCCCGGGAGTGGCTGACTCGGATCACGTCGCAGGGAGTCCGGGTGTCGGTCGGGTTGCCCGTCGAGCGGACTGCGACCGGGGTCGAACTGGTCTCGGGCGAGGCGATCGCCGAACTCGCCGCCGCGTACGAGCGGCTGGGCTTCGACGCAGCGTACGTCACCGATCATCCGGCTCCGGACGACCGGTGGCTCGCAGGCGGGGGCCACCACGCGATGGAGCCCACGGTTGCGCTCGCCGTCGCCGCGGCGGCGACGCGTCGGCTGTTGCTCCACACGAACGTCTACGTCCTGCCGTACCGCAACCCGTTCCTCGCTGCGAAGTCCCTCGCCTCGCTCGACGTCGTCTCCGGTGGGCGCCTCATCGTCGGCGTGGCCGCCGGGTACCTCCGTGCGGAGTTCGATGCGTTGGGGGCTGGCTTCGACGATCGGACCGCCCGATTGGAGGACGCCCTCGAGATCATCCCGCGGGTGTGGGCCGACAGCGGCATCGGCATCGACGGTCCCGGCTACGTCGCCAGGTCCGTCACGGCGGAGCCCCGGCCCGTGCAGGTTCCGCACCCGCCGATCTGGGTCGGGGGAAACAGCCGTGCCGCGATGCGACGGGCAGTGACGATGGCGCAGGGGTGGTGCCCCTTCCCGACTCCCGGAGGGATGGAGCGCGCGGTCAGGACTTCGGCGATAGCGGACCTCGACGACCTGCGCCGCGCCCTCGATCGCGCCCGGGACCTGTGTGACGAGGTGGAACGGAGCGACCCGCTCACGGTCTGCTTCGTGCCGTTCGCCACGTCGGCCTACCTGTCGGACCCCGACTCGGGGATGGCGCCTCTGGTCGACGAGGTGCACGAGCTCGAGGCCCTCGGCGTCGACTGGGTCGCACTCAGCGTTCCCGGAGACACGCGGTCAGAGGTCATCGACCACTCGGAGGCGCTGGCCGCAGCTCTCGGGCTGACCTGATCCAGCATCGCCGGCCGATCCCTCGGTCGGGTCCTCGGCTGCAGATCAGACCAGGCTTTCAGCCGATCAGAGCATCGACCGTCGTGAGCGACGCGACCATCGCCAGCGAGTTGGTCAGGACCTCGTCGCCGTACTCCGCCGGAACGCCGACCACCGCGTCGGTCGGCACCACGACCCGGTAACCGAGGTCGGCAGCAGTGAGGCAGAGGCCGAACACGCCCACGTTCAGCGAGACGCCGCACGCGACGACCGTGTCGACCCCGATGGAGCGGAGCAGGACATCGAGGTCCGTGCCGGTGAACGGGGTGAGTCCGTGCCGTCGGACGCTCGTGAGGTCCGTCGACGTGTCGCCCAGCTCCTCGACGAGCTGGACGGCGTCGGAGCCCGTCAGGATCTGGGCCGGGTTCCTTGCCAACGCGACCGTCAGGGGGGTGTTCAGCGTCGTGCCGCGCCGATCGGCGCGCCACTCTGCGATGCAGTGGATGTCCGGGACACCCCGGGCCCGCGCACCGTCGACGCGACGGCCGCACGCGCCGAGCGTGCCGCGTCCGGCCGCCGCGTCGGCGAGCTGGCGCATCGTGGCGAGATCGCCCACGACCCCGCGCTCGAGCTCCATCGTCACCACAGCGACACCTGGTCCCAGGGTGGGTGCGCTCACGTCGGGCAGAGTAGCGGTGTGGACGACGATGCCGGACACGGGGAGGGCTCTGGACCGCAGGTCGCAGCCGATCGGATCGTGCTCGCCTCGGGGTCCCGCTACCGGGCGGAGCTGCTCACGGCAGAGGGCATCGACGTGGACGTCGACCCACCCGACATCGAGGAACGGGCTCTGGACGGCCGTTTGCCCGACGTCGGTCCGGCCGGCCTGGCTGTGGAGCTGGCGAGGCTGAAGGCGCAAGCCGTGGCGCTGCGCCATCCCGGTCGCGTGATCCTCGCCGCGGACCAGGTCGGCGTGCTCCCGGATCCCGCTGGGACGCTGCTCCTCACCAAGCAGGCCGACGAACAGGGCGCCGTGGACCAGCTGTGCGCCATGTCGGGGACGTCGCACCAGCTCGTCAACGGTGTTGTCGTCATCGGGGCCGACGCTCACCTGCACGAGGGCATCGACATCCAGGTGGTGACGATGCGCCGGTTCGACGAGGCGGAGGCGCGCGGATACGTCCGTCGCTTCCGGCCGTTCGACACCTCCGGTTCGTACCGCATCGAGGACCAGGAGGTCATGGAGGCAGAGGCGCCGGGCAGCGGGCTGGTGCTGGCGGTGCGCGGTGAGGACCCGAGCGGGGTGGTCGGGCTGCCGATGCCGCTGGTCCGCCGCCTGCTCCGGCTGAGCGGGGGGCCATCGACGGTGTGACGCCGGATCCATCCGCGCTGGGCGCGATGGTGAGAGCTACCGTTCGATCCGTTCCGGTGCTGCCGGACGAGCTTCCCGACAAGACGACACCAACCGGTGAGGGCGGCTCCGCAGGTGGAGCGCCATCACACCAAGGGGGCGACGTGCGCGACGAGTCCACACTGATGTTGCAGATGATCATCTCGCTGACGGTCGTGTTCAGCGCGTTCGCCGCGGGCCTCGTGATCGGCTGGCTCAGATGGGCGCGGCGGTCGCACGCGGCCGCCTGGCACACGCCCGTGCCGCTGCTCGTCAAGCCGGACCTCTTCGCCCCCGTGGGCAGTGCGCCGACCGTCGACATCCGCCGTGCCGCGTCGCCTGCGACGTCCAGCGCCGACGGGGCCAGAGCCGACGCGTCGCAGCTCGGAACCGGGCTTCTCAGCCTGGACCCGATCGACGAAGGGGAGGCCACACCGATGGTGGTCCGACGCCGGGGTCGGAGCGGCAGGCGTGGACCGGTCGACGCCTGACACCGGGGCCGCTCAGGATCCCTCGCTCCGGCGGCTGCTCGACGTCGACGCCATCTCACGGGTGAAGTACGCCTACCTCCGCTGCCTCGACCAGAAGGACTGGGACGGCCTCGCCGCGCAGCTCACCGACGACGCGACCGCGGCCTACAGCGGCGGTCGCTACACCTACACGGGCCGGGACGAGATCGTGGCCTTCCTCCAGCGCAACATGGGGCGCGAGGCCTTCCACTCCAGTCACAGGGTCCACCACCCCGAGATCGATGTCGAAGGGAACGACGCCACCGCCACCTGGGCGCTCGAGGACACCGTCCTCGACAGCGAGCTCGACATCCTGATCTTCGGAGCGGCCTTCTACGAGGACCGCTTCCGCTGCGACGACGGGGCCGGGGAGCGTCGTTGGCGCATCGCCCACACCGGTTACCGCCGGACGTTCGAGGCCATCGTCCCCACGAGCGAGCTGCCCGGTCTCCGTCTGACCGCCAGCTGGTGGGCCACCGACGGACGCAGCACCCTGCCCGTGAACTGAAGAGGCGCGGCCGATCGGTTCCCCTCTTCCGTCCGGGCCGGGTAGAGTTTCTGACGACCCGTCAGAAACTCGCGAGGCGGGCGGCACCGGACCGGGGGGACACCCGGACGAGGAGGCACCGTGACCATCGTCGAAGCCAGCCCTGACTCGGACCTCGAGACGGCGGAGATCCCAATGATCGTCAGCGTCGACGACCACGTCGTCGAGCCGCCGCACGTCTGGGAGACGTGGCTCCCCGAGAAGTTCCGTGACCGGGGTCCGAAGATCGAGCGTCGCGGCATCGGAGCGATGAAGCACATCGGCGGGGGCGCCTACGAGCAGGAGTTCGACGAGAACGGTCGTCAGGCCGACTGCTGGGTCTTCGAGGACCTCGTCTACATCCACAAGCGCCACGTCGCTGCGGTCGGCTACTCCCGCGACGAGATGACGATGACGCCGATGACCTACGACGAGATGCGCCCCGGGTGCTACGACCCGAAGGCCCGCGTCGAGGACCTGCTCATGAGCCACGTCGACGTGTCGCTGTCGTTTCCGAGCTTCCCGCGCTTCTGCGGCCAGGCATTCACCGAGGCGAAGGACCGCGAGCTCGGCGAGGCCTGCGTCTACGCCTACAACGACTGGATGGTCGAGGAGTGGTGCGGCGACTCCGACGGACACCTCGTGCCCCTCACCATCGTCCCCCTCTGGGACGCCGATCTCGCAGCCGCCGAGGTGCGCCGCAACGCGGCCCGGGGCGTCCACGCCGTCGCCTTCAGCGAGGTGCCGTACCACCTGGGTCTTCCCAGCATCCACAGCGGCTTCTGGGACCCGTTCTTCCAGGCTTGCGAGGAGACGAACACCGTCGTGTGCATGCACATCGGATCGTCGTCGAGGATGCCGGCCACCTCGCCCGACGCACCCACCGCTGTTGCTGCGTCGCTCAGCTTCAACAACTCCATGGCGTCGCTGTCGGACTACCTCTTCTCGGGAGTGCTCGTGCGCTTCCCGAACCTGAAGCTGGCCTACTCCGAGGGGCAGATCGGATGGCTGCCCTACATGCTCGAGCGCGTCGACGACGTGTGGAAGGAGCACCGGGCCTGGGGTGGCGTCAAGGACCTGATCCCCGAGCCGCCGTCGACCTACTACTACCGCCAGGTCTTCGGCTGCTTCTTCCGCGATCAGCACGGACTGAACTCCCTCGACGTGATCGGCGAGGACAACGTCACCTTCGAGTGCGACTACCCGCACACGGACTCGACGTGGCCGAACACCAAGGACGTCGCCACCAAGATGATGGCTCACCTCTCCGAGGACGTCCGGTACAAGATCCTCCGCGGCAACGCGATCCGGATGCTCTCGCTCGACATCGTCTGACTCCCCCTCACCACCCCCACCACCACACGCGTTCTGTGTGCATCTCATGTCGTCTGACGACGTGAGATGCACACAGAACGCTGGGGAAGTGGCGTGTGGCGGAGGTGGAGAGTCTGGGAGGCTGTCACCGATGACCGACTCCACACGACATCGACTGCTGGTCTCGGTGCCCGACATGGGGGACCCCAACTTCGACCAGACCGTCGTGTTCATGGCGGAGCACGACGACGACGGAGCGCTCGGGGTCGTGCTCAACCGCCCGTCGGAGACCCCCGTGAGCGACCACCTCCCGGACCTCGCGGTGCAGCTGGCCACGCCGCCGGTGTTCTTCGTGGGCGGACCCGTCTCGGTCGGTGGCCTCCTGGCCCTCGGCCGTCGTGGGCTGGGACAGGAGACGAGCCACGTCGTCGCGTTGACCGGACCGCTCGTCCTGCTCGAGCCCGACGCTCTGATCGCGGGCGAGGTCTCTGGCGTGGAGGCGGTCCGCCTGTTCACGGGGTACTCGGGATGGGGTGCAGGTCAGCTCGACGCCGAGATCGCAGCGGGGGCGTGGTCGGTGCTCGACCCGCTGCCCGACGACGTCCTCTGCGCCGAGCCGGACCTGTTGTGGCGACGGGTGATGCGACGACAGGGCGGGCGGCTAGCGGCGCACGGCCTGTACCCCGAGGATCCGTCGGTGAACTGAACCGGTGGACGTGCGTCCCGTGCTCCGCTCGGATCGGACGGCAGACGCGACCTGGGTCATCCGACTCTGAACGTTCATGTGCCCGACCCTGGGTGTCGTTGATCGTGGGCATGAGAGAGGAATCTGAAGGCTTTGCAACTGGTCGTTCGCGTCCCGGTGGCGCAGCAACCGGGGTCGTCGCCCCGGTCACGCGTCGAAGGCGGCCGGGGGCAGTCGTCTCGACGGTCCTCGCTGCGCTCCTCTCGGCGCTCCTCCTGGGCGCCTGTGCCCCGGCACCGCGGCTGGACCAGGTCCCGGACCCCTCACGGTCCGAGGTCATCGACTGGAACTACGGGTTGAGCTGGCACCCGGACCGACGTGACGTCACCTACGTTCCGGATGGATCCATCGGATGCGGAAGCGACGCGGTCGACCACGTGCGCTGCGGCGGGTCCCAGACCCTCGACGTGTACCCGCGTGACCCCACGGGAGCCGCGGCGAGGGGAACGATCCTCTACGTGCACGGGGGAGGATTCGTCTCGGGCGACAAGTCGGACATGCAGGGCGTCGGACCGATGTTCGCCCAACGCCACCGGGGGTGGGACGTCGTGTCGGTCAACTACCGACTCAGCGGCTCGGGCCGGGCGCAGTGGCCGTCAGCAGCACAGGACGTGGCGGCAGCGGTCCGCTGGCTGCGTGCCGAGGGTCCTGGACTCGGGCTCGACACCTCGCGGATCGTCACGTTCGGGTGGTCGGCCGGCGGAACGCTCGCTGCGCTCGCCGGGGTGGCGTGGAACTCCGACGAACCTGCGTACACGTCATTCCCCAGGGTCGACGGCTGGGTCGATCTGGCCGGGATCACCGACTTCGACACGGACGACAGGCGATGGTTGGGGCAATGGGGCGCCACTTGGGCGCCGGCCATCTGGGGTGCTGCGACGAGGATGTCACCGACGACCTTCCTCGACCCCGACGATCCTCCTGGGTACGTCATCCACGGCGATTCGGATCAGATCGTCAGCTTCGCGAACGCGGACCGCATCAAGCGCGTGGCGCTCGAGCGCGGTGCGAGCGTCACACTCGACGTGGTCGACCGGTTCGACGACGGGACGCCGATGACCCCGGCGGTCCGAGGCCACTGGGCCGGTGGTGGAGTGAACACGACGTCGCTGAACGCGTTCCTGGACCGGATCTGAGGGAGGAGTCAGCCCTGGATGACGACCATCCGGCGCTCCGTCATCTCCTGGATGGTGTAGGGAGGGCCCTCCCGGGTGTTGCCCGAGTCACGGACGCCGCCGTAGGGCTGCTGGTCGGCACGCCACGACGGCAGCTCGTTGACCAGCACTCCGCCGAAGTCGAGCGTGTCGACCGCCTTCAGCGCATCGGAGATGTCGGAGGTGAACACCGACGCCTGAAGCCCGTAGCGGGTGTCGTTGGCCAGACGGAGCGCGTCGTCGAACGCTCCGAACGGAGCGACACCGACGAGCGGACCGAACACCTCGGTCCGGCAGACCTGCATGTCGGGCTCGACGGCGTCGAGGAGCGTCGGGACGAGGACGTCGTGCTCGGCCCTCGTCCCGCCGACGACCAGGCGCGCCCCCTGATCGGTCGCCTCGGTGATCCAGGACTCGACCCGGTCGGCCTCGCCCGCGTCGATCAACGCGCTGACCTCGGTAGCCGGATCCATCGGATCGCCGACGCGGATCTGTCGGACTCGCTCAGCCAGGGCAGCGACGAAGCCCTCGTGGACGCTTCTGTGCACGTACACCCGCTGTACCGAGATGCACGTCTGACCTGAGAACGAGTAGCCGCCGACGGCGATCTTGGCCGCAGCGGTCTCCCAGTCACCGTCGGCGGTGATGATGACCGGCGCGTTGTTGCCGAGCTCGAGGCTCACACGCTTGCGGGGCGCATCGGCCCGAATGCCCCAGCCCACCTCGGGTGAGCCTGTGAAGGTGATCATGGCGACGTCGGGGTGGGTGACCATGTGGTTCGCCACCCGACCGGCGCAGGTCACGACGTTGAGCCAGCCCGGCGGGAGTCCGGCCTCCTCGAACAGGCGGGCGATCCGCAGTGCGGTGAGCGGCGTGGCGGAGGCCGGCTTGAGCACGACCGGGCAACCGGCGGCCACCGCCGGTGCGATCTTGTGGCAGACGAGGTTGAGCGGGAAGTTGAACGGGGAGATCGCCCCGATCACCCCGATCGGGACGCGCTTGGTGAAGCCGAGCTTGCCGACTCCGGCCGACGAGGCGTCGAGCGGGATCATCTCTCCGGTGAACGTGCGTGCCTCGGCCGCCGAGAAGCGGATCGTGTCGACGGCACGCTGGGCTTCGACCGTCGCGGTCGTGATCGGCTTTGCCGACTCGGCGGTGATGGAGCGGGCGAACTCGTCGATGCGTCCGCTCAGCAGCTCAGCCGCCCGGTCGAGGATGCCGGCGCGCTCGTGCGCCGGGAGCGCTCCGCTGCGGTGGCGCTCAAGAGCGACAGCGATCGCCCGATCGAGGTGTTCGGGGCCACACGCGGGAACGGCGCCGACCACGGATCCGTCGAACGGGGAGACGACCTCGCTGACCTCGTCGGCGAGGACGTCGGAACCGTCGATCAGGGCAGGGGTGATGTCGGTCATCGGCGTCCTCCTGTGTCGATGCAGGAGGCTACCGTCGCCTCTTGCGATCAGGGGGAGCGTTCCGACGGGCCTGTCTCGCTGATGACTGTCTCGTTGATGACGGTCTCGCTGATGACGGTCCCGACGATCACCGCGTCGACGATGTCGTCCCGCTGGTCGCCCGACGCGCCCGACTCTGCATGAGTCGGGCCGTCATCGACGATCTCCGCGTCATCGGCGTCCTCTTGGAGAGGAGCGAACCGGGTGGAGGGATCTGGGGATCCGGTCGACGAGAAGTACTGCTTGGCCGCCCGTCCGACCGAGTGCGCGAGCACAGCGTTGCCTGCGGCGCCGACCCCGGCCCCGATGCCGTAGGGGACCAGCGCTGCAAGGCTCCACGGCCCCCTAGCGCCGGAGACCTTCGACAGAGCGCGGCGAGTCGCACCCGCGGTGGGGGAGGGCGCTGCTCCCGCCGGCAAGCGTGCCACGAGACGTGCTCCTCCACGGGAGCCCACCCGGGCAGCGATCCCGGTGAGACCGACGGCGGCGCTCTCGGACAGGCCGAGGACCGCGAGGACGAGGGCGGTGCGCTCGTCGACGGTGGCCTGTTCATGTCCGTAGATCAGGCCGATCCCCATGATCATCTCGCTCAGCCGACCCATGCTGAACGTCGCGTCGGCCCCGGCGGTGGCGACCGCCACGGTGACGCCGGCGACGGGGGAGGCTGCGGCTCCTCCGGCGACCGCTCCGCCGACCGCCAGCTCGCGGGCACAGCGCCGGATCAGCCTGTCGGCCAACTCGTCGGCAGTCGCAGCGGGGTTCTCGACCCGGAGCCGTGATACGGCCTCGACAGCCATGGCGAAGCGCTGATCGACCATGCGGTCGACGATGGGGACGAGCGAGCGCTCATCGGGGCGTCGTCTGGCCACGGCCACACGCTATCGCCGTGGTGGTCCTGGACGGATGCAGGACGGCTCGACGCGTCCTGCACCCGTCAGAGGAGACAGCAGTCGGTCAGGTGTCGGAGGAGGTGTCGGTGGGTGTGTCGGTGGCGTACGCCTCCGCCCGCCGCTTGCGCTCGTTCGTCCGACGCTTCCAGAAGGGCTGCTTCCAGTGGCGCAGGCGTCGCCGCGGCTGCTGCACCTCGTGGGACTCGGGCGCATCGTGCTCGTCGGTGTAGCCGTGAGTGGCGTGGGGCACCTCCGGAACCAGGTCGTCGTACTCCCCGTCGACGAGAGCGACGTGCAGCTCCTGGTTGACCGTCCGGCGAACCCTGCGGTGTTCGGCCTTCCTCGAGTCCCGCTCCTCCTGCAAGGCAGAAGTTGCTCCGGACCGGCGAGTACGGTGGCGGTTGGACATCGGCACCTCCCTGGATCGGGCATGGAGTGGATCGGTTGTTGCGGCATCGGCCGGGCCGGACCGCATCAGTAGGTGACACCTTAGGCCCGTACAAGTCAAGGACGTGCCGTTCGACCCGGCGGCTGGATCGGACCGGCGGGGGAGGGGTGCGGATGATCGACCGACTCGCGCAGGCGGTGCTCGACGCTCACGGTCGCGTCAGCGACCAGGCTCCTCCCGTGCGACCGACGATCGTCGGCATCTGCGGTCCGGTGTCGGTGGGGAAGTCGACGCTGGCCGACGAGGTCGCTCGACGGATCCTGGGCGGCTGGCCAGAAGGCCGCTGGCCAGTAGGCGAGGAGTCAGCAGGCGGCCGGTCAGCGGGTGCCGACACGGAACAACGTGGTCCGGGTCGCTCCGTCACCGTCGTGTCCACCGATGGGTACCTGTACCCGAACGCTGTTCTCGCCGATCGAGGCCTGCTCGACCGCAAGGGCGAGCCGGAGACGTTCGACACCGACGGGCTGCATCGTCTCCTCCAGGACCTCCGGAGCGGAGTCGCCGACCTCTCGGTTCCCGTCTACTCGCACGAGGCCTATGACGTCCTTGGCAGACCCGTTCCGCTGGTACCGGCCGAGATCGTGATCCTCGAGGGCATCGTGGTGCTCCAGGAGCCGTTCCGGGAGCTCCTGGACCTCGGGGTCTACCTCGATGCGGATCCCGACGACGTCCGGGAGTGGTTCGTGGAACGCCTCATCGAGATCGTGGACGCCCTGCCGGTCGACTCGACGTCGATCCTTTCGGTGTTCCGTCAGTTCGACGCGGCCGGACGCCGAGAGGCTGCCGTGACCACCTGGGAGGTGTTCAACGTGCCCAACAACATCCGCAACATCGAACCGACCAGGGCATCGGCAGATGTGGTCGTGACCCTGGGTCCGGACCACGAGATCGTCGGCGTCGAGGGCGCTCTGCCCTGACCGTGCGTCGACGACGGCTCTCTCAGCGTCCTTCGAGCTCTGCCTGCAGCGCCGCGACCTCGCCCCGTCGGGCTCGGACCTCGATCGAGAGGAGGACCACCACGACTGCCAGGGCTCCGCTCGCCACCCATCCCAGTGCTGCCATCGGTGACTCCGTTCCGTCTCGGCCCGTGCGGGCGCTCGTCGTGTCGAGGGTACGGCCATCGAGAGGAGAACCGGCTTCCGCGGGCCGGCGATCCGCCGACCCGGACCGGGAGTCGGGTACTGTTCCGTCACAGTGACGAAAGAGCGGGGTGGGGCGGAGGGGGGTGGGTCGGCCTCGTCCGGACGTTGCGCCTGGTGCGGACGTCGTCTCCCTGATCCTGCGCCCACGGGCCGACCGCGGACGTACTGCAGGCGGAGCTGTCGCCAACGGGCGTTCGAGGCCCGCCGACGCCTGACGGAGCTCGACTGGGGCGAGGCACGCATCCGGGAGCTCCTTGAACGTTCCGACGAGCTCGAGGTCGTAGTCGCAGCTGCCACGGACGTCGTCGAGGAGATGGCCCGTGACATCGACGACGACCGGCCGTGGGACGACGACGCCAGGAGCGAACTGGTCGAGCGGCTCCAGGCGATCCTCGGATCGTGATGCCTGCGCACGCGTGTCGGATCACAGCCAGAGACGCAGGTCGAAGGGGGTCGGCTGGATCAGCGAACGCCGGAAATGCTGATTATGTCCGATCCGGCCGGGCGGTGGGTCGGTCCCTGCCGACCGCTCCCCGTCTCGGGCCTCAGGACTCCGAGCGGACGACGAGCACCGGACACGGCGCGTTGTGCACGACGTGCGTGCTGACCGATCCGAGCAGCGCCCGCTTGATGGCTCCTCGGCCACGGGAACCGATGACCACCGCGTCGGCATCGAGCTCCTCGGCGGCAGCGACGATTGCGAGGCCGGGCTCCCCCGTCTGCACGAGCCTGGTGATCTCGAGTCCCTCGGGCAGGCCGGCGACGGTCCGGTCGATCGATGCCTCGGCCTCCTCCTTGGCGCCGACCCACGCAGCGTCGACCACCTCGGGTGTGGCCATCCCGCCGGCGAAGCCGGACTCCATCCCCGAGGAGACGACCGAGGGCGTGTGCACGACGCACATCACGACGACCTCGTCGGCGGCGCCGAGGACGGCAAGGCCCCGCTCGGCTGCGTCAACGGCGTGATCGGATCCGTCTGTGGCGACGAGGACCTTCATGGTTCTCCCCTTGTGGTCGGTGCCCCGGTGTGTGTCGGACGCGTGTGGTGTCGGACGCGTGTGGTGTCGAACGGGGTTCTTGTCGGGCGGGTCTGCTGTCTGAGTCGTGTGTTGTCGGAGTCGTGTGTTGTCGGAGTCGCGTGTTGTCGGACCCGACGAGGGTACCGGTCTCTCCCCCGCTCTCGGGCAACGCCGTGCTGGGCCCGTCGGTGCACCGGAGCACGGTGCGGATCGCCCCGGAAACTGCTCGCATCAAGGTGACGAATCCATTACGATCACATGACGATGGGATGGGTGACAGGTCGGTCGACGCGTACCGGGACACCGGGTCCCGCGCGGACCGTGACCGTGACGCGTCGTCGGCGCGGCCCGCACTCCCGACCCCGCACGGTCCCCGCATCGGTGATCGCCGGCACCGAGCTGCTCCACATCGGCGGTGGCGAGACGCTGCCGTGTCCCGATGCCGGACGGCTTCCGCTCACCCGCGCCGCCCTCGACGCCGGTCTGGGCACAGCCCGGCTCGCGCTGCCTCCCGTTCGTCTGCACGTCCTCAGCGACGTCGTGGTGCACCCCGGGTCGCGGGTCGTCACCACGACCGACGGCATGATCGTCGCCGAGAGCCTCGCCACGACGGTGGACTCCCGGGTCGCTCTCGACGCGAAGGAGCTGCGCAGCGAGCCGATCCACATGGACGGCACCGTCGCCGTGTTCCAGGGCCCGCTGCGCTCGACGTTCCACACGTTGCTGGCAGACCTCCCACGGGCGGGCCTGCTGATCCATCCGGTCGTGTCGCGACTCGGCACGGTACGGCTCCTGCACGGTGGGCCGCTCTCCGATGTCGAGGCTCCCCTCCTGGCACACCTGGGCAGTCGCCGTGTGGAGCTCGTCGAGGTCGAACCCGGCCGGCCTGTACATGCCGACCGGGTGGTCCTCCCCGGTCACGCGACCCGCACCGATGTGGGCGCCGTCCCCAGCTGGTACCGACGTTGGGCCGACGCCGTCGCTCTCCCCCCCACCGAGAACGCCCCTCGGCGGGTGTTCCTCGACGATGCCGCCGGGTCCGGGCGCGTCCGGGAGCGCGGCGAGGTGCTCGAGATGCTGGAGGCCCGTGGAGTCGGTGTCGTGGACCCGTCCCGGACGGACCCTGCCGTCCTGTTCGGCATCCTGCGCGACGCGGAGCTGGTGGTGGGGGCATCTCGGGATGCTCTCGCCGGGTGCCTGTTCAGCAGGCGGGCCCACGTGATCGAGCTGTCCGATGCCGCGACCGTCGACCCCGCGATCTACTACCTGGCTGCCTCCAAGGGGCTCCCCTACGACGTGGTGACGTCGCCGAGCGCGTCCTCTCGACACGGAGAGCCCGTGCTCGACCTGGCTACGCTGGATCGACTCCTCGAACGCCGCTCGGGCTGACCCCAGAGCACCAGATCGCAGTTCCGGGCGCCCTCTGCGCTCTTGCCTCCGATCCCGGACCCGCCGGCGGTCGACGAGTCAGACCGGCTCCGACGCGATGACCTCGCCGAGCAGCAGCAGCTGCCGGGTGGCCCCACCGAGCTGGAGCTCCAGCTCCTTGGCCTGGAGGAAGCAGCGGTGCAACGGGTAGTCACGGTCGACGCCGACACCGCCGTGGAGGTGCTGTGCTGCGTGCACGACCCGTTGCCCACCCCACGCCGCCCAGTACTTCGCGGTCGTGACCTCCGCGGTCGCGGTCGGGGCGTTGTCCAGCCGCCAGAGCGCCTGGTGGGCGGTCAGGCGGATCGCCTCGGTGTCGACGTACGCGTCGGCCGCCCGGTGTGCGACGGCCTGGAACGACGCGATCGGGACGTCGAACTGCTTGCGCTCCTTGGTGTAATCGGCGGTGAGGCGCAGCGCTTCGGCGCAGACCCCGGCTGCCACGGCGCACTCGGTCGCGACGCCACGCTCGTACGCCCAGCGCAGCGCGTCAGCACCCTCGGCGACGAGAGTCGCGGGTGCCTCCGCCAGCAGCAGCGCTGCCTGGGGGTCGCGCATCGTCGTCGTCATCGGCTCGACCGCCACTCCCTCTCCGGATCGGACGAGGAACAGCCCGACGGACCCGCCGTCCTCGATCGCAGCGGGAACCAGGACGGCATCGGCGATCGTTCCCGCGGGAACGCAGATCCTGGTGCCGGTGAGCATCCAGCCGTCTGCGGCGCGTGATGCCACCGTCGTCGGCACGAGAGGGTCGCCGCCCTGTTCGTGCCACGCAGCGGTCAGGACCATGTCGCCGGAGACGACCGCACCCAGCACCTCCGCCGCCACCTCCTGGGGTGCGAACTCAGCGATCGCCGGGACCGCGAGTCCCAGCGTCTCCCAGAGCGGCACGGCAGCGGCGGTTCGGCCGGCGGCCTCCAGCACGGCTCCGAGAGCCACGAGGTCGAGTCCCGCCCCGCCGTGGGTCTCGGGGATGGTCGCGCCGAGGATCCCGAGCTCGGCGAGCTCGGACCACAACGCACGGTCGAAGCGGGGGCCGTGGCCCGTCTCGATCTCCTTGAGCCGCTCGTGGCTCGAGCGGTCGGTGAGCACCTGGCCGGCCAGGTCGCCGATAGCCTGCTGCTCCTCGCTGAATCGGAAGTCCATCTGTAGCTCGTCTCTCTCGCGTGCTCGTGGGGTCGCGTGCTCGTCGGGTCGCCTTGGCGTCAGCTGCGGATCGCCCGGGGCAGTCCGAGGCCGACCATGCCGATCAGGTCGCGCTGGATCTCGTTCGTGCCGCCGCCGAAGGTGAGGATCAGCAGGCTCCGGTAGTACATCTCGAGGCGACCCTCGAGGACGGCTCCGACCGATCCCCGTTCCAGGTACGCGGCCGGTCCGAGCACCTCCATGAGCAGGCGGAAGGCCTCGAGGTAGAACTCGGTGCCGAAGGTCTTGATCGTCGACGCGTCAGCGACGTCGAGGTGCCCTTCGGTGGCGGTCCAGGCGACCTTCCAGTTGATGAGGCGCAGGAACTCGAGCCCGGCGTGGACCCGGGCGAGGTTCAGGCGGACCCACTCGTGGTCGACGGGTCGGGATCCGTCGGCGTTGGTCGGCTCCTGTGCCCATCGACGCACGTCGGTGTAGGCCTGCTCCAGCAGACCCGGCGAGCAGAGCGTCACCCGCTCGTGGTTGAGCTGGTTGACGATGAGGGTCCAGCCGTTGTTCTCACCGCCGACCAGCCAGTCGGCGCGAGTGCGGACGTCGTCGAAGTACGTGGCGTTGATGTCATGGGTCGACATCAGGCTGAGCGGCTCGACGGTGATGCCGGGCGAGCGCATGTCGACCACCAGCATCGAGATGCCCTTGTGCTTGGGCGCCTCGGGATCGGTGCGGACCGCCAGCCAGCAGTAGTCGGCGTCGCTGGCGAGCGACGTCCACATCTTCTGACCGTTGATGACGAACTCGTCGCCGTCACGCACCGCCCTGGTCCGCAGGGACGCCAGGTCGGTCCCGGCCTCGGGCTCGGAGTAGCCGATGCAGAACCTGAGGTCGCCGGCGAGGATCTTCGGCAGGAAGAAGTCCTTCTGCTCGTCGGTGCCGTACTGCATGATCGTCGGGCCGACGGTGTTGATCGTCAGCATCGGGACCGGGGCACCCGAGCGCATCGACTCGTCGAAGAAGATGAACTGCTCGAGCTGACTGCGACCCTGACCCCCGTACTCCGTGGGCCAGCCGATGCCCAACCAGCCGTCGGTCGCCATCTGCTTGACCATCTGGCGGTGCACCGGGCCACAGCCGGCCTCGATGTGCAGTTGCTCACGGATCTCCGGGGTGAGGAGGGCGTCGTAGTAGGCCCGCAGCTCGTCGCGGAGGGCCTGCTGCTCCTCCGTGTAGGCGATGTGCATGGGTGGCTCCCCTGGCTGGAACGGCTGTGGTGTCGGGGGCGCGGCCGCGCCGCTCCGACGGGACCAGAACTGTAACCCGTTCCACCTGTCGGTCCCGAAGCCGGGTCGGCGGCCGGACCGTCCGCTGGATCGGCGGGATCGCCGCCATAGGCTCGGTCGATGCACGTCGACCTGCTCATCATCGGTACGGGTTCGGGGAACTCGATCCTCACCGAGGAGCACGCGCACCTCTCCACCGCCATCATCGAGCGTGGAGTGTTCGGTGGGACGTGCCTCAACCGTGGCTGCATCCCGTCGAAGATGCTCGTGATGCCGGCGCACCGGGTCGTCGAGGCCGAGGAGTCGGCGCGTCTCGGTGTCCGCTTCGCTCCCCCGACGGTGGACTGGTCGGCGATCCGCGACCGGACCTTCGGCCGGATCGACCCGATCGCGGCCGATGGCGAGCGCTACCGGCGCTCTCAGGACCACGTGACGGTGCTCTCGGGCGACGCTCGGTTCAGCGGACCTCGATCGGTTGCGGTGACGGGCGTCGACGGCTCCACCACCGAGGTCTCGGCTGATCGCATCGTGCTCGCCGCCGGCGCCTCGCCCGTGGTCCCCGACATCCCCGGACTCGCCGGGACGCCGTTCCAGACCTCCGACACGGTCATGCGCATAGACCGGCTTCCCGAGCAACTCGTGATCATCGGCGGCGGATTCATCGCTGCTGAGATGGGTCATGCCTTCGCTGCGTTCGGCAGTGACGTGACCGTGGTGCACCGCGGTCCGACGATGCTGAGCCACGAGGACGCCGAGGTGTCACGTTCGTTCACCGAGCAGTTCGGCCGACGGGTGCGGTTGGTGCTGTCCACGTCGGCGACGGGGGTCGAGCACTCGGCCGACGCCGGTGTCGACGGCCGCTTCCGCGTGTCCCTGTCATCTGGTGAGGTGATCGAGGGCGACTGCCTCCTCGTCAGCACCGGGCGCCGGCCCAACGGTGCGGACCTCGACGTCGAGGTGGCTGGCGTCAGACTCGACGAAGGGGGCTACGTGATCACCGACGAGACCCTGCGCACCGCCGCTGAAGGGATCTGGGCGCTCGGCGACATCCGCAACCCGAGGCAGCTCAAGCACCTGGCGAACCGAGAGGCGAAGGTCGTCTCGCACAACCTGCTCCATCCGGAGTCGCCGGTGCTCTTCGACGAGCGGGTCGTTCCTCACGCCGTGTTCTCACATCCCGAGGTCGGTTCCGTCGGGCTGCGAGAGGAGGACCTGCTCGCTGCCGGTCGTCCGCACCTCGTCGGACGCTGCGGATATGACGGCGTCGCGTACGGCTGGGCGCTCGAGGACCACGACGGCTTCGCCAAGGTGGTCGTCTGCCCCGAGACCGGGTTGCTGCTCGGCGGAGCGGTGATCGGCCCGCAGGCGGCGACGCTCATCCACCAGATCTCCCAGGCGATGACCTTCGGTCTCACAGCCGAGCGTCTGGCGCGGGAGCAGATCTGGGCACATCCGGCGCTGGCCGAGGTGCTGGAGAACGCTCTGCTCGACGCGATGGCGAAGCTCGACGCGATGGCGAAGCTCGACGCGATGGAGAACTGAGCCTGGATGCTCGTTCTGGTGGAGCAGGTGCCCGCCACGGATCGATCTCGCACAGGAACGGCTCGTGGTCCGGCGCAACGGCCAGGTCAGCTCGTCGTCGACAGCACCAGGTCCACCGCCGCAGGGAACGACTCCGCCTGCGCCGTCGGTGGCTCCAGTCCGACGGGCCAGTCACGGCCGTGTCGCAACCAGACGCTGCGGACACCGACGGCGTGGGCCCCACCGATGTCGTTGACGGCGTCGTCGCCGATCATCCACGTTGACGCGAGCGCCGCCCCGGTGAGATCCGCTCCCGCACGCTCGGCGGCGATGCGGAACAGGCCGGGGTCGGGCTTGCGTGAACCGTCGATCGCCGAGACCGCCACGGCATCGACGTACCGTCGCAGCCCGACGTGGTCGATCTTGTCGACCTGGGGTTGCTCGCCGTTGCTCACCACGGCGATCCGCCACCCGGCGCCACGGGCGCGGACCAGGGCGTCGGCCGTGTCGTCCGACAGCTCGAAGCAGCCGACGTAGTCCCGCAGGTAGTCGAGGGTGAGCGGCGGGTCGGGCGCGATCCGCCCGTTGACCGCCTCGACGAACTCCGGTCGGGTCCGCGCTCCGTGACGGTCCTCGTCGAGGATCGCGTCGACCGCCGTCGCCGGCAGGCCACGGGACGAGACGAAGCCGACGGCCCAGCGACGCAGGGCGTCGCGACGAGCGAGGATCGTCTCGTCCAGATCGCTCAGCAGCAACGGCATCTGCGGATGGTTCGACAAGTCGAGGACTCCGTATGGGCTTCGCGGTCCGCGACGACGTCCGTTAGCTTGTCGCGATGTCCCGCCGACTCGAGATCGAGCTGACCTCCGAACGCCCTGACGGTACCTGGACCTGGCGTGCCGCGGGGGCCAAGCTCCCGAAGGGTGAGCTCGATGGCGGGTTGCTGCCCGGCGGGGCCGTCGTGGGCGAGGTCCTGCGCGTCGAGGCCGAGTTCCTCATCGACGGGATCGACATCGTCGAGGTGCTCCCTCCGAAGGGTGCCCGCAAGCAGCCCGAGCTGCTGGAGATCCGTGGTTCGGGCCGCGAGGAGCCGCTCGTGACCACACAGCTCGTCTCGCGCGGGCGCGGAGAGCGATCTGGCCGTGGGCGGGACCGTGACCGCGACGACGACCGCGGACAGCGTCGCGACCGTGGCGACCGAGGAGACCGCTCTCGACGCGACCGACCCGGTGGTGACCGGCCACGCGGACCGCGTGTCGAGGTCCCCGAGCGGCCGAGACCCAAGCGCCTGCGGCCCGGACGCGCCTACCGCAACGCTGTGATCGACGAGGTGCCGGTCGAACAACGCCCGATCGCCGACCAGGTGCTCAAGGGGGGCGTGCCGGCGGTTCGCGAAGCGATCGCCGCGCAGAACGCGCAGGCGAAGGCCGAGAACCGACCTGAGGTCCCGTCGGAGCAGGTCGTCGCGATGGCCGAGGCGCTCTACCCGAAGCTCCGCGACGCGGAGTGGAAGGACCGTGCCGCTGCCGCGATCACCGACCTCGACGAGCTCGATCTGCGTGACCTGCGCTCGGTGGTCGTCGCCGGCGACGGATCGGCCCACGACGAGGTGGCACGCGGGATGCTCGAAGAGCTCCGCAGCGGCCTCACCCGACGTGTCGACGAGGAGCACGCCAACTGGGTCGCGGACATCACCGCCAACCTCGACGCCGGCCGGTTCGTCCGGGCGCTCCGCCTCAGCTCGCGACCCCCGAAGGCAGGGACCCCCGTCCCCACCGAGGCATCGTCCCGACTCGTCGCCGCTGTGTCCGAGGGTCTCTCCCCAGCGACCAACCAGGAGCTGTGGGCTGCGACGCTCGACGCCCTGGCGTTCTCCCCTGTCCGCCAGCAGGTGACCCCGGTCGGGCGTCCGGAGACCCCGACCGAGGACCTCCTCGAGGCGGTCCGTCGGGTCGCCGACCGACTGCCGGCGATCGCAGCCCTGTTCGGCATCGACCCGTCCGAGGCAGCGGCGGCCAAGCGGCGCCGTCCGCCGCGCGGCAAGAGCGGTGGCCGTCCGGGAGCGACGGCCGATGCGGCGAAGAAGCCCGAGCGTGCCGATGCGGCGAAGAAGCCCGAGCCAGTCGAGTCGTCCGAGCCAGTCGAGTCGTCCGAGCCAGTCGAGTCGCCCGAGCCCGCCACGGTCCCTGCGCACGACGATGGGCAGCATGTCGATGTCGGGGACCCGACGCCCGCCGCCGAGCCGGAAGCGCCCGACGGCGGCGACTCGACGGCAGGCTGAACGCCCGACCGCGGACCCTGCCTCTCAGCCGTAGAGGTCGAGCAGCTGCTCGGGTCTGTCGAGCATGGTGCCGGCCGGCCCCGAGGCCCGCACCCTGGGGTTCCAACCCGCCCACACGTAGGCGCACCCGACGTCATCGGCCACCGCCAGGTCACCGGCGCTGTCGCCGACCATGACGATCTCGTCCGCTCCCAGGCCGAGATCGTCGAGGATCGGGCCGAGCTCCTTGTGTGCGAAGCCGAAGTGGTCGGCGAAACGGGCCACCTCGGGCGTCCAGCCCAGTCGCTCCAGCTCCACCCTTCCGGGGCGCGGGTGCTTGTTCGAGCAGACCCCCCAGCGGTCGAGGCGTCGAACGACCTCGGCAACCCCGGGAAACGGCTCCACGACCTCGGTGTCGTAGAGGTCGACATAGCTCTCCATCGAGATGCCCAGTCGTTCGCACTCCTCGGCCACCGCGTGACCGAAGGTGATCTCCTCGGGGGCGACGCCAAGCGCCAGGAGCGGTCGGACGAGCGCATCGTCGGAGTCGACGAGGGTTCCGTCGAAGTCGAACACCAGCGCCTGGATCGAGGCTCCCATGGGCGCCACACGGTAGACGGGAGACAGGCCGGCCCTCGAAGTAGACCGACCGGTCAAGCACGGCACTACAGTCCGCACCATGACCATCGAGTACACCAAGCAGGGCAACGTCGGGATCATCACGATCAACCGCCCCGACGCCCGCAACGCCGTCAACAGCGACGTCGCGTCGGGCATCGAGGACGCGATCGACCAGATCGAAGCTGACGACGAGGTCTGGGTCGGCATCCTGACCGGGGCGAAGACCGAGAAGGGCTACATCTTCTGCGCCGGCGCGGACCTGAAGCAGATGGCAGTCGACCCGGGCGGCATGCAGACCGCACGCGGCGGCTTCGGCGGTTTCGTGACGCGTGAGCGCGCCACGCCGATCATCGCCGCCGTCGACGGACCGGCCCTCGCGGGTGGCACCGAACTGGTGCTGGCCGCCGACATGGTGGTGGCGTCGCGCACCGCCGTGTTCGGGATCCCAGAGGTGAAGCGGAACCTCGTCGCCGCTGCCGGCGGCCTGTTCCGCCTCCCCCGCAAGATCCCGCGCAACATCGCCATGGAGCTGGCGTTGACCGGTCGCCTCGACTTTCCGGCCGAGCGGGCCTACGACTTCGGCATGGTCAACCGCCTCTGCGACGAGGGCCAGGCGCTAGAGACGGCCTTGGCGCTGGCCGCGGAGATCACCGAGAACGCTCCCCTGGCCGTCGCCGAGAGCCGTCGCATCATGATCGAGGCGACCGACCAGCCCGACGAGGTCGGCTGGAAGCTCTCGGGTGAGGGCATCATCAAGATGTTCGGCACCGAGGACTTCTCCGAGGGCCTCACGGCGTTCGCCGAGAAGCGCAAGCCCAACTGGAAGGGTCGCTGACCCCGAGTTCAGGCGATGTCACGAACTCGGGTCACGTCGCGCCCCATGTCGGCGCGAGACGACCCGAGTTCGTGGGGTGTTGTGATCAGGTGAGGGTGTCGATGATGTCGTGCTCGGCCAGCAGGGCAGCGAGACCGTCGTCGAGCGGCAGCTCCGACACGTCCCACACCGGTAGCCAGCAGGCCTCTTCCGTCCCCGCCCCCGCCGTCGGTTCGTCGTCGTCGAGCACCACCACGGTGAAGCACATCACCACCACGTGACCGTCCGGGTCCGTCGGGTCCGGGCCGATCGACTCGTACCAGCCGAGTGACGGGCCGCTGAGAGCGTCGAGTCCGCACCCGTCCCGAACGGCGCGCACGGCCGCCTCGACCAGCGTCTCGCCCAGCCGGAGAACCGCTGCGGGAGTCGACCACTGCCCGTCGGATCGGACCATCAGCAGCTCGTTGACCCTCGTGGCCACCGCTGCGACGCGCAGCTCCGGCCACATCACCGGCGTCGCTCCGGCGGACCTGGCAGGCTCAGTCGCCACCGTCGTCCAGCACCCGGTGCACCGTCAGCTTGCGGGTCACGAGCCCGAAGCCCTCGAAGAAGTTCTTGGTCGCCCGGTCGCCGGGGAGTGCCTCGGCCTCGATCCCGTCGCAGCCGTCGCTGCGGGCACGCTCGACGAGAGCGACCATCAGAGCGTTGCCGACACCCACTCCCCTGGCCTCGGGTTCCACGTAGAGGTCCTCGACGACTGCGATCGAAATCCCTCTGGCAGAACGGACCCGGGACACTGCATAGCCGACGGGAGCCGGACCGAGGCACCCGAGGAGGACGTGCGCGGTCCCCGCCTCGGCGGCGAGCAGATCGGCGTCGATCGTGGGGTGGACCGGGTGGGGTCGGGCCTCGACGTCGCGGAACAGCGTTCCGCCCCGCTGGTCGTCGAGGTGGCCCAGCGCTCGGGTGGAGAGCCTGACGAGCTCGTCCCGGTCCCCCACCTCGGCATCGCGGACAACGGGTTCGTAGCTCCTGGTGGGCCCGGTGCCCACGTCGTTCAGCGCTCCCCGGCGGCCTGGAGCTGGCGGACCCGGTTCAGGATCGTCTGACGGCCCCGATGGGAGCGTTCGTAGGCGCCGACGTCCGCGAGCTCGTCAGCGTCGAGAGAGGCGAGGCGCGGGACGACCTGGGAGGCGGCGAGGCTGTCGTAGTCCGGGATGGCGAGCTGCCCGACGTCGGGACCGGCGGGCACCGTGGCGCTGTCGGTCCCGGCCGGCGCTGCGGTCGGACGCAGCTCGTGGACGGTGGCTCCCGCCCCACTGCCGCTCACCGAGTCGGCGGCGCCGTCCCCGCCCGGACCTCCGGGCGACGTGGTCGAAGGATCGTGCGCCGCGGACGTCGCCCGTCGGGCGAGGCACGGAAGGTGGCCGATCATGTACTGGGTGAGCTCGACCTGGGCGCGGGTGCGATCGATCAGCGTCGGAACGGCACCGATGAGCTCCTCGACCACGATCGCTGGGAACCGGGTCGCGTCCGTCATGCTCAGCCCTTCTTCGCCTTCGGGCCCCGACCCGTCACGATCTCGATACCCCCGCAGGGGTCGTAGCCCTCAGGGCACGTGAGCGCCCCGGGCCGGCCGAACTGGCGGGGATGGACGATCAGGAAGCAGGTGGGACAGGTGAACTCGTCAGCGGTCTTCGCTGCGACGCGCTCACCCGACTCGGCCCCGGGTTCCTCGACCTCGTCCTCGTCCTCCTCGTCGTCTCCGGCGGAGATCCGATCCTTGAGGATGGTGTCCAGGTCGGCCTCGACGTCGTCGGGGTCGACGTCGTCGTCGTCCTCGTCCTCGTCCTCGGCCGAGGAGGGACGCTTCGCCCTCGCGGCCGGCACCTCGTCCTCGTCCTCGTCGTCGTCGAGTGCGTCCTCGCCGGCGCTGCCGTCCTCGCCCTCGTCCTCGAGATCCTCGAGGTCGTCCTCCATGTCGTCGTCGAGGGCGTCCTCGTCGTCGAGGCCTTCCTCGTCGTCGATCTCCTCATCCACGAGTTCGTCGTCCATGATCCTTCCGGCCATCGCTCGTCGGCCCGATCGGGGGTGGTCGGGGCGAGGTGCGGGCGCATCATAGACACGCGCACCCGCCCGGGAGTACCGGATCGCCGGAGCAACGCCGTCGGCGTGTCCCCGGAAGTCGCCGCACGGGTCTCAGACAGGCTCGCTGCGCCTGATCTCCGCCCGCCGTTCGGCGCCCAGTCGCTCCAGCTCCGCCTCCCCCGAGTGGTCCACGAACCGCATCATCTCGGCGATGGCCCGGTGTCCTGCCCGATCTGCGATCAGGTGGTGCATCCGCTGGCCGATGGCCCGGTAGCTGGGATGGCCCTGGATCGACGTCCGCAGCTCGATCAGGTGCATCGCCTCCCGGGCGTTGAACTGCATCGTGTAGCGGATCCGGTAGGCGAGAGACACGGCGTAGGCGGCCCTCTCGGGGAACCGCTCCGAGAGCACGCTCCACAGTCCGGCGGAGCGTTCCATGGCCTCGTCGAAGCGGTCGCTCATGCCGGCCTCGTCTATGGCCTCGGGCCGGGTGTAGCCGTGGTTGGGCGTCAGCTCCTGCCATTCGATGGTCATCAGGCGGTGACGTTGCAGGTCCCGGAACGCTCCGTAGTCGGACACGACGTCGAAGCGGTAGTCGGTCCTCTCGAACGCCCGACCGGGCTTGTGGCGGCGGTTCGTCCGGTCACCTACGTAGGAGCGGATGACGTGGAGCCTCTCCTCGACGGTCATCGCCCGTACACGTTCGATCAGCGTCGACTCGGCGAGGCCCGTGTACGGGTACAGCATGGCGGCGACGACCTTGAGCTCGCCCTCGGGATCGAAGTCGACGAGCTCGACGCCGGGCTCGGTCGGACCGTCGACGGCGTCGCCGGAGAGCATCTCGTAGGCGACCGTCTCCATCGCCTGTCGATTGGCCCGGATGTAGGCGCTGGTCGCGGAGCCCCGATCCGGGAGGTCGACCCGCTTGAGGAAGCTGGGCACGACCTTGCGGAGCTCGGCGAGCATCAGATCGGCGTACTGGCGGGCCTCGGGCAAGGGGTGTGAGCGCATCCGCACCAGGAGAGCCTCGTACGCCTGCCCGGAGCCGTAGATGCCGACGTTGGAGAGCGACGCAGCGGGGAGGATGCCGCGCACGGCGTCGAACGCCTTGGCCCTGATCGCCTGGCGGTACACGAAGTCGGAGTCGGTCTCGCTCTTCGGGTGGCGGTCACGGAAGTGCTCCTGCATGTCCGATGCCAGAGCCGAGTAGACGTCGAACAGCTGGTCCATGTCGCCGACGTAGCGGGCACCTACCGTCGATCCGAGGATCTCCGGGTCCCGGTGGTAGCGGTAACGGCCCCCGAGTCGTTCGTCGTAGGGGATGTAGCGCGTCGACTGCTCCAGGTACGACATCAGCCGGCCCCACTCCAGGACCTTGGTGAGCAGGTTCGAGGCCTGCTCGCAGGCGAGGTGGACCCCGCCGAGCTGGGCGACGCTGTCGTCGCCGTACTCGAAGAACACCCGGTCGTAGAGCGACTCCGCCCGGGCGAGGCCGATCGTGGCGTCGACGCCCTCGTCTCCGGTGGTGTCGAGCTCGCCGACGAACTCGTCGAGGAAGAGCCGACGCAGCGACTTGGCCGACCGGGAGTAACGGGCGAACAGAGCGCCCTTCACCACCTCGGGGAGGTTGACCAGAGCGAACACCGGCCCGTCGAGGTTGGTGAAGTACCGCTTGAGGACGGTCGCCTCGTCCTCGGTGAACTGCTCGGCGACGTAGGTCGGGAGTGCGGTCATCGGGCCCCGAGGATAGAGGCGGGACCACTCGCCGCCGGGGACCGGGTCCGGGCGCTCAGCCGGCTGCCCACCGGTCGAGGACGACCCCGGCCAGGGCCTTCGCTCCGTCGAGGATGGCGCTGTCGCCACCGGAGCCCCTCGCATGGGTCGCGAACTCCGGGGTGTGGATGGCGACACCGGGCGGCGCCACCGCGATCATCGGGTGGATCGACGCGACGGCGTGGCTCACGTTGCCCATGTCGGTGCTGCCGACCACCGCCCCGACGACGGACGGATCGGCGGGCCGTCTCCCGAGAGAGCTGCTGTGGACGGTCCAGCGTGACAGCAGCCACTCGTCGTCGAGCAGGTCCTCGTAGGGGGGATCGAGCCACTCGTGGTCCATCTCGCAACCTGCGGCGTCGGCCCCGGCGCGGAGGCAGCGAAGCACCCGCTCCTTCAGCCGCTCCAGGCCGTCGATGTCCGGTGAGCGCACGAACCACTCGGCCGCGGCCCGACGGGGCACCACGTTCGCCTGTTCGCCCGCCTCGGTGAACACGCCGTGGACCCGCTCGTCGGGCCGGATGTGCTGGCGGAGCGCTGCCACGTTGACGTAGCCGAGCACTGCGGCGTCGAGCGCGTTGAGTCCGTTCCACGGCGCTGCGGCGGCGTGGGAGGCCGCTCCCGTGTAGGTCACCTGCAACCGTTGGATGGCGATGGCCGCCATGGTGGGCAGGTCGTGGTCCGCCGGATGCACCATGACAGCGGCGTCTACGCCCTCGAAGGCGCCGGCCCGCAGGAGGAACACCTTGCCACCTCCTCCCTCCTCCGCTGGTGTGCCGATGACCTTCACGCGCCCGCCGAGCTCCTCGGCGAGAGACGCGGCAGCGATCCCGGCACCGAGACCCGCGGCGGCGATGACGTTGTGGCCGCAGGCGTGGCCGATGCCGGGGAGTGCGTCGTACTCGCAGATCACGGCGACGACTGGCCCGACGGTTCCGGCCTCGGCGACGAACGCCGTGTCGATCCCGTGGGCGTGCCTCGTCACCGTCAGCCCAGCGCCTTCGAGCGAGCCGCAGAGCAGGTCGTGGGCGTGGTGCTCCTCGAAGCAGAGCTCGGGGTGGTCGAAGATCTCGTGGCTGACGTCGAGGAGCAGGCCGGCGTGGTCGTCCACGAGACGGAACGCCCGCTCGACAGCGGACGGATCGGCGGAGCGTCCGCTACGTCCGGCGGAGTCGGCGATGGGATCGTCGGCCATCATGGCTCCGGGTGCTCGAGGACGATCTTGCCGAGCTGTGACGCTGCCCGGAGACGCTCGAGGGCGCGTGGGTACTCGGAGAGCGGCATGACCTCGTCGATGACGACCGGCAGTCCCCGCTCCACCAGGTCGGTGACGTGCTGGAACTCCTCCTGGCTGCCGCAGCTCGCTCCGATCACGTCGATCTGCTTGAAGAACAACCGTGGCAGATCGAGCTCCACCCTCGATCCGCTCGTCCCGCCGCACACGCACATCCGTCCACCGTGGCGCAACGTCCTGAACGCGTTCTCCCAGGTGGCGGGTCCGATGCTGTCGATGACGACGTCGGAGGTGATCGGGTAGGGCTCGTCGGATGCGAAGGCGCCGTCGGCTCCGAGTGCGATCGCCCGCTTCCTGGTCGTCGGGTTCCTCGAGGTGACGAAGACCCTGGCTCCGAGGTGCACGGCGATCATGAGAGCGGCCGTGGCCACGCCGCCTCCGATTCCCGTGACCAGCACGGTGTCGCCGGCTCCGACGTCCGCCCGTCGGAGCAGGCGCCATGCCGTGGTGCCGCACACGGGGTAGGAAGCCACCTCCGCCCAGGATCGCCCGGTCGGTTTGCGGGCGAGCTGGTGTGCGGGTACCACGCAGAACTCGCCGTGGCCTCCCCAGCGGGCCTCGCCGAGCAAGGACATGGACGGGTCGAGGACGCTGTCGACGCCGCGGTCGAGCGCCGCCCGTGGGACGACGGCGGTGTTGATGACCACCTCGTCGCCGACTGACCAGCCCTCGACCTCCTCGCCGACGACTTCGAGGACCCCCGCCACGTCGTTCCCGGGAACGTGCGGGAAGGACGGCGGACTGGGCAGGCCCTTGGTGAGCCACAGGTCCATGTGGTTGAGCGCGGAGGCCCGCACCCTGACGCGGACGTCCTCGGGACCGACGGGCGGGTCCGGTACCTCGCCCCACTCGTACCGACCGGGTGACTCCCGCAGGAACCATGAACGCATGATCTGGAGCGTAACCACACGGCGCACAGGTGCGGACAGGGACGGCGCTGGCTGGCCGAGCCGGGCGCTCCTCGGCTCGTCGCCGTGAGCCGGTCACGAGGAGGGGTCAGACCACGACGACGAGGGCGTCGGGAGTGCAGCGCAGCTCGAAGTGGGTCGCCGCCCCGATCAGGCGACCGTCGACGAGGATCGGGAGCTCACGTTCGTCGAACACCTCGTAGGAGGCGGTGCGCGACTCCCGGATCCCGGGGTGCGGGACATGGGTCCCGGTCAGCTCCCGGCGTGCCGCTGAACGTACCTGGCTCCTGGGAACGAGGCCGTCGGAGATGTCGAGGAGACCGTCGTTCGGATGCGCCCGGGGGCCGAGGTCGGCCGCGCCCAGGTGGGTCCCGTTCATCGCGACGATCGTCCGTCGGGACCACCGTCGACGTCCTCGGCCCGCCACGGCATGGGCCAGGAAGACGTGCCTGGACACGACCCCGTCACCACGGTCAACGACGACCTCGCCCATGTCGACCGGCAGCCGCGTCCCCCGACCGGCCCGGAGGTCGGCCTCGTCGTGATCGGGTGATCCCAGAGCTGCGTGGAGATCACCGCCGAGGAGGCCGATCTCGCCGAGCGGCTCCCCCGATGCGATGGACGCTGCGAGGAGGTCGGCCGCCTCGCCGTCGCTGCGGGCGACGGGAGCGCCGTCGGTGAGTCGGCCCGGTTCGCCCCACTGCCCGCCCCGCCGGATCGTCATCGCCCGTCGTCCGTCCCGCTGCCGGCCACGCCGTCGTCCGTCCCGCTGCCGGCCACGCCGTCGTCCGTCCCGCTGCCGGCCACGCCGCTCCCCGCCTCGACCACACCCCTGAACAGGTCATCGGCCGTGCGTCGGCACACCGCGGCGGTCCGAGGGTCTGGAGCCACCTCGCCGAGCTGGCGGAGCAGGTCGATGAGCTGCTTGGTGTTGCGGACGAAGTCCCCGCCCGTCATGTCGTCGTCGAGGACGACCGACAGGGCACGACCTGACGCCCACCTCCATGCCGTCACGGCGAAACCGGCCTCGGGCTCCCTCGTCTGGGGAACCCGGGAGGATCGCTCCCAGGCGTTGAGCTGCGAGCACAACTCCCCCAACCGCTCCGCTCGTCGACGGACCTCGGGGGTCGGGTACGAGGGCGGCGGAGGGGCCTCCGCGCTGCGGTGCTCGTAGGTGAACAGGCTCGCCATGGCTGCAACGGCGGGAGCGTCGAGGTCGTCGAACAGCCCGTTCTCGAGGGCGAGAGCGATGAGCAGGTCCGACTCGTGGTAGATGCGCCGGAGTCGCTCTCCCGCACCCGTGAGGCTCCAGCCGTCGGTGTGACCAGAGCCCTCCAGGACCTCGAGCACCGCGTCGAAGCGGTCGATCAACCCCGAGCCCCTCCGTTCGAGACGCCGTTCGGCGATCGCCGCCTCGTGGCCCAACCGCTGCCGGTTGCGATGCCGCTCCACGATCGCATCGCGGTCGACGGCGTCGTGGATCGGTGAGGCCTCGAGCGCTGCACGCGCGGCGAGCTCCGCGACGAGATCCGCGTCGGCTTCACCGTGAGGAGCGGTACCCGTGTCGGTTCCGGCGCCACGCCGGACCCGACGGAGGTTCGTCCGACGCAACACGGCAGCGGCGCCGTTCCGGAACTCGGGTCGGTGCGGTTCGAACGGGACGGGGAGCTGCACACGTGTCAGCGGTTCGAGGGGTTCTCCGACGTCAACGGCGCGCAGCTCGACCTCGGTGGCGTGCACGTCGACGGCACGTACCCGAACGGTCCCACCCTTGCGGAACGCGACGGACAGGACGACGAGGACGTCGTGGCCGTCCTCGGTGGAGCGTTCCACGACGTCGCCCGGTCCGAGCGCTGCGAGGGATGCCTCGATCCGGCTGCGACCTCCGCCTCGGGCGTGATCCCGACGCATGGCACGGAGCTCGTCGAGAGCCGTCACGTACGCCGCGACCTCGGCGTCGTCCGGCCCGACCGGGCCACCCGCCAGGTCGAGCTCCGCCCGGATGCGGTCGACCCGGCGACGCAGTGACACGACTGCCCGGTCCGACTGGAACTGGGCGAACGAACGGGCCAGGACGGCGTGAGCCGTGTCGCGGTCGTAGCGCTGCACGAGGTTCGCCGCCATGTTGTACGTCGGGCGGAACGCGGATGTCAGAGGGAACTCGCGGCTCCCGACCAGTCCGGCGACCTGTTGGAACGTCACGAACGGCGACCAGAGGACCACCGACGTCCCCTCGGCGTCGATCCCTCGTCGGCCCGCCCGTCCGGTGAGCTGGGTGAACTGCGCCGGGGTCAGGAACTCGTGGGACTCGCCGTTGAACTTGGTCAGCTTCTCGATCACGACCGACCTCGCCGGCATGTTGATGCCGAGGGCGAGGGTCTCGGTGGCGAAGACGACCTTGATGAGCCCCTCCACGAAGCAGTCCTCGACGGCTTCCCTGAACGCGGGGACCATGCCCGCGTGGTGGGCCGCGACGCCCGCCTCGAGGGTCGCAGCCAGTCGGTCGTAGCCGAGCACGTCGAGGTCGTCGTCGCTCAGCCGCGAGACCCTCTCTTCGACGAGGGCCCGGATGCGGGAGCGCTCCGCGGAGTCGGTCAGACGGAGTCCGGCGTCGAAGCACTGGTTGGCGGCGTCGGTGCACGCGGCTCTGCTGAAGAGGAAGTAGATCGCTGGGAGGAGCCCCTCGTCGTCGAGTCGCTCGATCACCTCGAGACGTCGGGGTGTCCTGTGGCGACGACGGCCGTGCGGTCGGCCGCTCTGCCGACCGCGCCGCGACGGAGGCGTGCCGGCGCGACGCTCCTCGTCGAATCGATCCCCCTCCGGGTTCGGACGACCGGCGACGAGCACGGGCAGCAGGTGGTCGCGCTCGCTCGACCGGTCGCCGACCATGTAGAGGCTGTCGAGGCGGATGGGACGGACGTGCTCGACCACCGTGTCGGTGGGGCCCCGCAGTGCCGTGATCCACTCGCCGAGCTCTGACGCGTTGGACACGGTCGCGGACAGGCACACGAACCGGACCGACGCCGGTGTGTGGATCAGGACCTCCTCCCACACCGGACCCCGGTAGGCGTCCTGGAGGAAGTGGACCTCGTCGAGGACGACCCACCGGAGTCCCTCCATGAGCGGCGACCCGGCGTAGACCATGTTGCGGAGCACCTCGGTCGTCATCACCACCACTGGCGCCTGCGGGTCGATCGAGTGGTCGCCGGTCAGCAGCCCCACGCGGCCCGGGCCGAGCACTCGGAGGAGATCGCCGTACTTCTGGTTCGAAAGCGCCTTGATGGGCGCCGTGTAGAAGGCCTTGCCGTCGCCGGACAGCGCCAGCGAGACGGCGTGCTCTCCGACGACGGTCTTGCCCGAGCCGGTGGGAGCCGAGACGAGGACGTTGCGTCCGGCGTCCAGTGAGGCGATCGCCTCCCTCTGGAAGCGATCCAACGGGAAGTCGTGCTCGAAGGTCCCGCTCAGGATTCGCTCCCCCGGTCGACATCGGTCCCGTCGATCTCAGAGCCCTCGGTCCCGGTCCTGTCCGTGCTGTCCTCACCAGCGACCGTGTCGTCCGAGGCGGTGGCCGTGTCGTCACGAGCGACCGTGTCGTCCGAGGCGGTGGCCGTGTCCTCGGCGGCTGCGGCTCGACGGCGTGCACGCTCGACCCGACGCTCGCGCGCCGCCTCCTCGGTCCGCGCTGCGTGCTTCCGCTTGCGTCGGTTCCAGAGACGGCCGATCAGGATGCTCGCCTCGTAGAAGACGTACATGGGGAGGGCGAGGGCGAACATGGAGATCGGATCGCCGCTCGGGGTGATTCCGGCAGCGATGATCGTGATGAGGACGATCGCCTGGCGTCGCCACGAGCTGAGCCGCTGCGGCGTGACGACGCCGATCATCTGGAGTGCGACGACGACGACCGGGAACTGGAAGCCGATCCCGAAGGCCAGCATCATGAACAGCGACAGCTTGACGAAGTTGCCGATGCCCGAGCGGATCTCGACGTCGGGGCCACCGATGCTGACGAGGAAGCTGACCGCCTGGGTGAGGGTGAAGTACGCGACGAACGCACCGGCGACGAACAGCAGCGTGGACGACACGGTGAACGCGAGCGCGTAGCGGCGTTCCTTCTTGTAGAGCCCCGGAGCGATGAAGCGCCAGAGCTGCCACATGATCACGGGCATGGATAGGAACAGTGCGCCGTATCCGGCCACCCGCATGCGGAGGGTGAAGGGGTCGAGCAGGTTCGTCTCGAGGAACTTGCAGCTCGCGTCGGGGTCGATGTTGCGCAGCGCGTCGCAGTAGGGCGCGTTGAGGATGTCGATCAGCCACGGGTAGAGGAACCAGGCCGGGATGAGCATCGCGGCGATGGTGCCGAGGCAGATCAGCAGTCGGGTCCGCAGCTCGCGCAGGTGGTCGGCGAGCGCCATCGACGCGTCTTCGCGTTCGGCCCCCTTCCGGAGCGATCGAGCGGCCACGGATCAGGTGGGGGTGCCGGGCTCGTCGGCGTTCGTCGCCGAGGCGTCCGGAGCGGGTCGGGATGCGTCGGTGGGTGCGTCCGCGGCGGCGTCCATCGACGCCTTCTCGGAGTTGGCTCTCTCGTCGGCTTCGGCCTCGAGCGCGTACTGGGCGAGCTTCTGACGGGGTCGGCTGGCCAACTCGCCGAGCTCGCGGAGGGGCTGCATGGCCGGATCGTCCATGAGGCCCTGGACCTGTCCACGCATGCCCGAGGTCATCGTCTTGAGCTTGTGGATCGCCTTCCCGGCGCTGCGAGCCATCTCGGGCAGGCGCTCCGGACCCAGAACGACCAGAGCGAGCACGATGATGACGAGGAGCTCGCCACCGCCGAAGTTCTGGATCATCTGGCTGCGCCGTCCCGGAGCATGCGGGTCATCGTACCGGCGAGCAGGAGGTCCCCCGCGAGCGGAGGCCCGGGCGGTCGCCGGATGTCAGCGGTCGTGCATCGACGTGAGCGTCACGAACCAGTCCGGTGTGGACAGGAGGTCGTGGAAGTCGAGCACGTCGTCGTGGGTGATCGCCGCGCCGTCGCGGCGCTCGGAGAGCTCGGCGGGCATGCTCCAGTCGGTGGAGTGGACCCCGGCAGCGAGGAGAACGTCGACGACGTGCTGCTCGGCGGGGCGGACCTCGATCATCCGACAGACCGGGCAGCGGAAGAGGTAGGTGGCCGAGTCGTCGTCACGGCACTGGCGGACCCGCAGGTCGCGTGAACGCAGCTCCACGTCGCCGCAGTCGCTGCAGGTCGCTCGGATCAGTGCCATCGTCGGATCACTCCATGGTCGGTTGCCTGCACATCCCTTCGGTTCGCCCGGGCCCTGGGTTGACCTTTCCGGTGGAGGGAATTTCGCGGGCGTGACCCCTTGCACGGCATCGATGGGCGTCGGCGGCGACCCGTCGGACCGGGCGCGGGTGCCAGAATTGCTGACAGATGGTCGATCGGCTCCCGGCGCAACGGAACCCACCGGTGCTCTTCGCCCACCGTGGAGCGCGTGCCCATGCTCCCGAGAACACCATCGAGGCGTTCGGGCTCGGGCTGCGTCTGGGTGCGACGGGTCTGGAGAGCGACGTCTGGCTCACAGCCGATGGAGCAGCCGTGCTCGATCACGACGGCGTGCTGCGCAAGCGCCTGCGTCGAGTACCCGTGCGTGAGGTGCAGCGCTCCGAGCTCCCCGTGGCCGTGCCGACCCTCGACGAGCTGTACGACTCGTGCGGTACGGCCTTCGAGCTGTCGCTCGACATCAAGGACCCCGACGCGCTCGACGCCGTGCTCGACAGCGCGCGACGCGCCGGAGCGGTAGAACGACTCTGGCTGTGCCACCCGGACCTCGAGCTCCTCGCCGGGTGGCGGCACCGTTCCGAGGCGGTCCAGCTCGTGCACTCCACGCGTCTCGGTTCGTTGGACGGATCCCCCGAACGTCACGCGTCGCAGCTCCGACTGCACGAGGTCGACGCGGTGAACCTGCACCACTCGGAGTGGAGCGGAGGAATGGCCGCTCTCTACCACCGCTTCGGGCGCCTCACGCTCGGCTGGGACGCCCAGCACGAGCGGGTGATCCGGCAGCTGTTCCTGGCGGGGATCGACGGCATCTTCTCCGACCACGTGGATCGGATGGTCGAGGTGGTCGACGGGCTGACGTCGAGTCCGGTGGAGCGTCCCTGAACCAGGCGACGTCGGACTCGACAGCGTCGTCGCTGCGGTCCGCGATCCGGTCGGAACGCCGGGAGGTTCACGCCTCACAGCGACCCCATGCGACCGGGAGGCCACATGACCATGAAGGCGCGGCCGACGATCGTGTCCTCGTCGATCGGACCGAAGACCCTGCCGTCCTGGGAGTTGCCGCGGTTGTCGCCCATGACGAGGAGGTGCCCCGCCGGGATGTCGAGCGGTTCCTCGATGCCGTTCGTCTCGGTGCCCGGGGGGAGGTACGGCTCCTCGAGCTCGCGGCCGTCCACGTAGACGTCGCCGTCCTTGGTCTGCACGGTCTCGCCGGGCAGGCCGATCACCCTCTTTATGAGGTCTTCCGGCTGGTCCGCACCGCTGGAGAGGTTGGCGGGCCGGGTGAACACCACCACGTCGCCCCGGTTGACGTCGTGGAGGCGGTAGCTCAGCTTGTTCACGAGGACCCGGTCACCGACCAGCAGGGTGGGCTCCATCGACTCGCTCGGGATCCGGAACGCCTGGACGAGGAAGGTCTTCACCAGGAAGGCGACGAGGATTGCGCCGATGATCACCAGCCCCCACTCGACGAGGTTGCGCGTCGAGGAACGTGATTTCCGAGCGGGGCGACGGGTCGGAGCGGCGCCCATATCCGAGACCCTGGGAGCCGTGGGCTGTCCAAGGGGCGATGCCGAGGTCGGTTCGGACATTGCGGCGAGGCTATCCGGCGCGCTCGGTCGAACCGTGGTATGGGGTGGAGAACCGCGGATCTCGGGCACCAGTGACCGGTGAGTGGTCTGTGGAGCCCAAGATCGGCGGGTTCGCTGCCTTCTGGTCGGAACCTGGCGCGGGGCGTCGTTCAGCGATAGCGCTCGAGCACCTTCGCCGCAGCGACGGAGCCGATCGAGGAGAGGTCCGACCCGGACTCCGCGTCGAGCGCGAGTGCATCGGGTCCCAGCCTGAGGAGGAGGCGTTGGAGCCAGGGTTCGGCCGTCACGCGCAGCTCGATCTCCAGTCGTCCGTCCGGGAGCTCCTGCACCGACTCGGTCGGGATGGCGTCGATGATCCATTCCTGTCCCCCGGCGACGGTGAGGCGGACGAGGCGGCCTTCCGTGAGGTCCTCCATGAGCGGTCCCGGGTCCGTCCCGGACGCACGAGCGACACCGGCGTGGTCGTCGACCTCCACACCGGTCTCCACCGCTGCGATGATCCGATCCAGTCGGAACGCCCGTTCCGCTCCGACGGACAGGCACCAGGCGTGCAGGTACCAGTGTCCGTCACGAGCGGTGAGTCCGAGCGGATCGACCTCTCGAACCGTGCGTTCGTCGCGGCCGAACGAGTAGTAGTCGATGCGCAGCCGACGCCGTCGCTCCGTCGCTGCACGGACGGTGCTCATCACCGCTGGGTCGGCGTCGCCGAGCGAGATGTCGACGGCGTCGGCCACGCCGTCACCGAGCACGGCGGCGAGCTTGCGGACCGCCCGGGCCAGAACGGGATCGGGGTCCGGGCGGTCGGTGAGCGCCCGGCCGGCCGCATACAGGACGAGGCCCTCGTCGGGGGTGAGACGCAACGGGCGACGGAAGTAGTCGCCGAGGTGCACCCGGATCCGCCCGTCGTCCTCGACGTAGGCGTCGACGCGGGCGTCGGGCGTGAACGGATGGATCCCGACCTCGTACATGAGGAGGTCGAGATCGGAGCGCAGGTCGGGCTCACGCATGCCGAAGCGATCGCAGACCTGCTGGACGGTCACGCCCGGTGTCTCGACGATCCACGGCAGGACCGAGAGGATCCGCTCGACCCGCTCCGATGCGGTCGCGGCGCTCATGATCGGTCCGCAGTCCGGTCGAAGGACTCCAGCCATGACATGAGATCGGCCCGGAGCCCGGGTGGGTCGAGGAGCTCGGCCCGGTCGAGGTGCGACAGCACGAAGCTGCGCAGACCGACGGGGTTGCGCACGTCGAGTGCGACGACCACCGACCCGTCACCCCGTCGTTCGTCGACCGTGAGGTCGGGATCCTCGGCGAGCACCGTCCTGGCGATTGCTTCGTCGAGCAGCACCCGCGCCCTCACGCCGGGTCCGTCGCCAAGCTCCCACGGGCGCAGACGAACCCCGGGCAGGTCGTCCGGTTGGTCGAACCCGCCGGGGTCGCCGGGGTGGACCGGTCCGGAGATGCGGTCCAGGCGGAAGCTCCTGGTCGCCCCGCGGTCGCTGTCGTGGCCGCTCACATACCAGTGCCCCTGCTCGTACTGGAGCCTGTGCGGTTGCAGGTGACGGACCTCGTCGGCGTAGTCGAAGGTGACCGGGCGGCGTTCGAGGACGGCGTCGAACAGGATCGCGAGGCCCTCCGGTGTGGCGAGCGCCCCGACGGCGGCTTCGGGTCGTCCCGTGGTGTCGGAGGTGCCGACGCCGCCGAGCTTGCGCATCGCGTCGTCGATCTCCTCCGACGGGATGCCCTCGAGTCGCACGGATGTGGCGGCCAGGTGGAGTGCCGCCAGCTCCTGGGGGTCGAGACCGGGATCGGGCAGCTCGTAGCGCTCACGCCGGATGCGATAGGCGGCACGCTGCTGCTCGAAGTGCTCGACGGTGACCGTCTCGATGGGGACGCCGACGTTGCGCAGGTCGTCCTTGTCGCGTTCGAAGGTCCGGCGGAACGTGTCGTCGTTGTGTCGCTGGTAGCCGGGCACCCGCTCGCGGAGCTCTTCGGCGGTGAGCGGGACGGAGGTCGCCTGGAGCGCGGCGACGATGTTCAGGAGCCGGTCGGTCTTGGCCACGTCGGGTCACTCTACGGGGGCGTCGGGGGCCGACGGACCGGGCCCGAGGGGGCCGACCCCCAGGACGTCCACCGCCAGCAGCCCGGCGGCCACCCCGTGGCGGAAGAAGGAGGGGTCCTCGGTGACGTCCCGTCCCATCGTCGTGACCCGCATGCCGGCATCCGCCAACATGCGTCCGGGGTCGGGGACCTCGCCCACCGATCGGGGTCGGACCCCGTGGAGCCGCGACGTCTCCTCGTCGATCCCAGCGACGAACGGAGCGGCTGTGCTGCGCGACGTCACCGTCCGGACGTGGTGGGAGATCCCCCGGTGGCGTTCACGACCGTCGCCGCTCGACGCCCTGACGCACAGGATGGGCGTCCCGCCGGACGCGACCGTTGCATCGAGCACGTCGACCGCCTCGATCGCAGTGGTCCCGAGCGAGGTGCCGGTGCCGACGACTCCGGGTCCCATCGCTACGACCACGATCTCGGCAGCGAGGACGTGGACGGCCAGCCCGAGAGCCGACGGGACGTTCACGGCTTCGAGCCCGCCGCCGAAGGCGTGACCGGCGGTGACCGTCCCGGCCAGCAGGCCGCGCTCGAGCAGTGCCGGCACGGTGTCGGACAGCGCCATCGGCAGCGACGCACCGTCGGTCATGACGTAGCCCACCCTGGTACCGGGACGACGCGCCGCGATCCCCAGGGCGACGAGGGGGACCTGGCTGTGGACCGTGCAGGTCACGACCGGCGCTCCACCGAGCGGCTGGTCACAGGCGGGGTGGAGGAGCTCGGATGTGCCCACGTCGGCCTGCAGGGAGGTGTAGCGCAGCTTCATCACGTGTTCCGGTCCGGGTCTGACGAGCTCCTCGCGAGCGGTGTTCCAGTGCACGACGTGCCAACCGCCGGTGCCGAGGCCCAGCTCGACGGCCGTGGTGTTGAGCACGACCCGGTCGCCAACGGCGCAGTCGCCCACGAGCTCGGTCAGCGCGTAGGCGCGTGCCGAGGTGCCGTCGCCCATGAGGACTTCGACCCGCTGGATGCCGACACGGGCGGAGATGATCCCCGTCACCTCGGCGGAGCGGAACGTCGGCACGTCAGACGACCACGTCGGGTGCCGGGCGGTTCCGGATCGGCTGCGCCGTCCGGGCCGGGCGACCCCGCAGCGAACCCGCCGGCGGAGGCTCTGGCGGGTGGTCCATCTCGACGTCCCACACCGGAAGCACCAGGCACGATGGGCGCTGTCCCCCGCGGCCGACGAGGTGTCCCCGCCCGTCGCCGAGGGGGTTCTCGAAGCACCAGAACGGATGGTCGCGGCCGGGCGTCGAAAGGGTCAACCGCAAGCGGCTCCCCGCCCGCAGCACGACGCTGACCGGGTGGATCGGCAGTCGGAACCGGATCCACTCCCCCTGCGTCAGGTCCCGACGGTCACCTGGTCGGAAGGTGTAGTCGACCCGCAGCTCGTCGGACCGCGACGCCTCCTCGACGCGGTGCACCGGGCGGTGCCAGCCGCATTGGAGGCGGACCTCGTGTCCGTCGGGGAGGATCTCGCTCAGCGTCGCCTGGACAGCCGTGTCCTTGCTTCCCGGAGAGAGCCACAGATCGACGTGTCCGGACCCGGCGAGCACGAGGGCGTCGTCGAGCACGTCGGTCTCGTAGGCGGCGGTGTGCTCGTCGGAGAAGCGCGTCCAGTCGATGGGGACGTCGTGGTGGGCGAAGCGATTCATGTCCGCCAGGAGGTCCTTGGCGTACGCGTGCTCGCCGGCGTCCGGGTCGTCGAGGTACTCGTCGGCTCCGGTCGTGGCCGGCGGCTCTGACGTCAGCCGGCCCCCGTCGGACAGGTACCAGCGTCCGGGGCGCACGTCGGGCGGAGGGAACGACACCGTACCGATCTCGTAGCGGTGGGCGGTCGCCCTCGGCGTCTCGTGCCCGGCGCCGTTCTCGTACAGCAGCCTGACCCGGGGTTCGTTCCGGTACTCGGCGAGCGCTGCCTCGACGTCGTCGCCGTGGTGGTCGAAGCGGTCGGCCTCCAGCTCGGTCTCGAACCCGAACACCTGCGCGAACTGCGCGGGGGCGAACGTCCGGATCAGGTCGTGGACCTTCGGGACACGCCGGGCGACGTGGAAGTTGAGGAACTCGAACCACCGGAGGATCACCATCGGGCTGTATCCGTCCGGGTGGTGGCCGTTGAACATCGTGAAGCGCTGCTCGGGGCTGGACGCGAAGTCCTCGAGCATCAGGGCGAACCGGCTGCCGGTCTGCTCGTCCTGCCAGGCCCCGGTCAGGTACACCGGCACCTCGATGCGACGGACCTGGGTGGTGAGGTCGCGCGCCCGTTGCAGCGTCTGGATGGAGTCCGACGCCCGCCCGAAGCTCTCGAAGTCGAGGTTCTGGGTCCGGATCGCCTGGTTCGCCCGTGCCACCTCGTCGCCGGCCTCGATGCGCCGCTGGTCCCAGGCCTGGCCCCCTGCCGCCGTCTGGGCGTCCCGCGCCGCCACCCATGCACGGGTGAACCCCGAGTTGTAGATGCCTCCCGGCCACTGCTGGCGCCACGGGTCGTCGATCACCGACAGCGGGGTGATGCACGCCAGCGACGGGGGGCGGGTCGCGGCCACGTAGAGCTGTGTGATGCCTGGGTAGCTGAGCCCGACCATGCCGACCTTGCCGTGCAGCACCCACGGCTGGCGGGCCACGGTCTCGATGACGTCGTGGCCGTCGGCGGCCTGGGCCGGGCTGAACAGGTCGAAGACGCCTCCGGAGCAGCCGGTCCCGCGCATGTTCACGCCGACAGCGGCGAACCCCATCAGGTTGGCGAGGAGGGTCCCGGGCTGGGGCTCGTCGGGATCGGAGGGCGTGTAGCCGGAGTACTCGACGACGGTCGGCCACGGCGGTGGGCCGTACAGGTCCTCGTTGGGGAAGCGGACCATGACCGAGAGCCTCACGCCGTCGCGCATGGTCATGTAGCTGAAGCCCTCGGGCAGCTCGACGTCGTACGTGTCGGGATCGGGCACCTCGTCGATGGACAGGACGTGCACCCCGACGCCTCCGACCGTGTAGTCGCCGGGAGCGAGCGGATCACCGTCAGCGACAGCGGTCGACAGGGCTCCCGGCGAGTCGATGACGATCGGTGCCGCCGGGACGAAGGCCAGGTGCGCGTTGCCGGCAGCGTCGGCCACGAGCGTTGCCACCTCGGACCCGTCGACCCGCCTCACCTCGAGGCGTGTTCCCGGCTCCGCGTCGGTGACCGTGATCGTCTCGACTCCCCCTGTGACCCGCATCGTCGTTCCTGTCAGAGGGATTCGATCAGCCGGTCGACGCGTTCGTCGTGTGAGCGCAACGGGTCCTTGCACAACACGGTGCGTTGGGCCTGGTCGTTGAGCTTCAGGTGGACCCAGTCGACGGTGTAGTCGCGCTTGCGTTCCTTGGCCCGGCGGATGAACTCGCCGCGCAGCCGGGCGCGTGTCGTCTGCGGTGGCGTGTCCACGGCCTCCTCGATGTCGGCGTCGGTCACCACCCGCTCGACGAGTCCCGCTCGTTGCAGCTTGTAGAACACCGACCGGCCACGGCTGATGTCGTGGTACTGGAGGTCGAGCAGAGCGACCCGCGGATGCGACAGCGGAAGGTCGTGTCGGTCGCGGTATCGCTCGATGAGGTTGTGCTTCGTCACCCAGTCGATCTCCCGGTCGAGGCTGAGCGGGTCGCGTTCGAGGCCGGTGACCACGTGCTCCCACATGTCGAGCGACTGCTTCTCCTGCGGGTTGAGGTCGTGGTTGTCGGCGTAGCGCAGCGCCCGGTTCAGGTACTCGATCTGGATCTCGAGAGCAGATGCCTCACGACCGTTGGCGAGCCGGACGCGGCGTCGACACGTGGTGTCGTGGGAGATCTCCCGGATCGCCCGGATCGGGTTCTCGAGCGTCATGTCCCGGAGCACGACGGTCGGATCCTCGAGCATCCGCAGGATGAGCGCGGTGGCACCTACCTTGAGGTAGGTCGCGTACTCGCTCATGTTGGAGTCGCCGACGATGACGTGCAGGCGGCGGTAGCGGTCCGAATCAGCGTGCGGCTCGTCGCGGGTGTTGATGATCGGCCGCGAGCGCGTCGTCGCCGAGCTGACGCCCTCCCAGATGTGCTCGGCCCGTTGTGCGATCGAGAACTGCGCGCCGCGCGCCGTCTGGAGGACCTTGCCGGCCCCGGCGTAGATCTGGCGGCTGACGAGGAAGGGGATGAGCACCTCGGAGTAGTGCGAGAGGTCGTCGTGGCGTTGGGTCAGGTAGTTCTCGTGGCATCCGTAGCTGTTGCCGGCGGAGTCGGTGTTGTTGCGGAACAGGTAGATGTCGCCCCGGATGCCCTCTTCGGCCAGGCGCTGTTCGGCCGACTCGACCAGCTGCTCGAGGATCCGCTCCCCCGCCTTGTCGTGGGCGACCAGGTCGTGGATCGAGTCGCACTCGGGTGTCGCGTACTCGGGGTGTGAGCCGACATCGAGGTACAGGCGCGCGCCGTTGGCGAGGAACACGTTGGAGGACCGGCCCCACGACACGACGCGACGGAACAGGTAGCGCGCCACCTCGTCGGGGCTGAGGCGACGTTGGCCGCGCAGGGTGCAGGTCACCCCGTACTCGTTCTCGAGTCCGTAGATCCGGCGCTTCATGGCGCGGCCAACCTACTCCGGGCCGGTCCGGATTCCGCCCCACTCATCGCGTTCTGTGTGCATCTGACGTCGTGGAGCGACGTCAGATACACACAGAACGCGGACTCAGGTGGCGAGGAGCTGAGCGAGCTCGTCGTCCTCGATGCGTCTGAACGTCCGACGGGTGTCCACCCGGGACAGCAGCGCGGCCTCGAGCTCCTCGACCGGGATGGTCCGGTCCGCTCCGGCGAGGGCGCCGACGGCGGCGGACAGAGCCTCGGCCAGGGCGGCGCCGTCGGTCCAGGCCTCTCTCATGCGTCCAGCGATGGCCTCGGAGTCGCCGCCGAGCACGGCCCAGCCGGTCTCGTCGATGAGGGTGCCGTCGTAGAGGATGTGGAAGAGCTGGTCGCCGGCGGGTTCGTGGCCGACCTCGGCGACGAGGATCTCGACCTCCATCGGCTTCATCTCGTGGGTGAAGACCTGACCGAGGATCTGCGCGTACTGGTTGGCGAGGCTGCGGGCGTCGACGTCCTCCCGGCTGAACGAGAACCCCTTGAGATCCGCGTGTCGGATGCCGGCGATGCGCAGCTGGTCGAACTCGTTGTACTTGCCGACGCCGGCGAAGCCGATCCGGTCGTAGATCTCCGACACCTTGCGCAACATCCGCGACGGGTTCTCGGCGCAGAGGACCACTCCCTCGGCACAGGTGCAGGCGACCAGAGCACGGCCCCGGGCGATGCCCTTCCGGGCGTAGTCCGCCCGGTCCTTCATCATCTGCTCGGGTGCGACGTAGAAGGGCATGGACATCAGCTGTCACCTCCTACGTCGCTGCCGCTCGAACCCTCTGGCCCGCGGACGCCCTCGAGGTCGGAGAACAGGCTCAGGTAGCGCTCCCGGAGGGCCTCGTCGCCGATCCGCTCGAAGCCTGACTCGGTGATCGTCGCGACCACGGGGAAGATGCCACGGAGCAGATCCGGTCCTCCAGTCGCCGAGTCCTCGTCGGCGGCCTCGTAGAGAGCCCGCAGCACCAGGTCGATCACGGCGGACCGGTCCAGTCCGTCCCTGAAGCCGAGCTTCACCACCGTCGAAGCGTGCAGGCTCCCTGAGCCTGTTGCGGCATGGTCGTGCTCCTCGTACCGACCGCCGGTGACGTCGTACTGGAACAGGCGACCCTGGCCGCGTTGTGTGTCGAACCCGGCGAACAGCGGGACGACGGCGAGGCCCTGCATGGCGGCCGGAAGGTGGTTGCGGACCATCTGCGACAGCTGGTTCGCCTTGCCCTCGAGGCTGATCGGTGAACCCTCGACCTTCTCGTAGTGCTCGAGCTGCAACTGGAAGAGGCGCACCATCTCGACCGCCGGACCGGCGGCTCCGGCGATCGCGACGCCGGAGTGCCGATCGGCCGGGAACACCTTCTCGATGGTCCGGTGGCTGATGAAGTTGCCGGCGGTTGCACGACGGTCACCGGCCATGACGACCCCATCGGAGTAGCGCACGGCGACGCAGGTGGTGCCGTGGGTGATGGCGAGCCCGCCGTGACCGGCTCCGGTGGAGTGACCGGCGAGAGCGTCGACGGCGCCGTCGGGCAGCGGCGGGATCAGGCCGGAACGCCGGACGAGAGCGGCGAAGTCGGGTCCAGGGTCGTCCTGGGGGCTGAACAGCGGCAGGTTCACGGGCGGCAGCGTACCGGCCGTCCGGATCGGGCGACTCCCACCGGAGCTACTCGCCGCCCTTCTGGATGTAGGCCTTCACGAAGTCGTCCGCGTTGGTCTCGAGCACCTCGTCGATCTCGTCGAGGAGCTCGTCGAGCTCCGCCTTGATCTTCTCTCCGGTCTCGGTGGAGGCGGGAGCCTCCTCGACCTCGTCGGTGCGACGCTGGGGGGCCGACTTCTTCTTGAGTTCACGCTCTGCCATGTGGGGGTTCACCTCCGCGTCGCAGTCACCGTACCGCGGTCGTGCCCGGATCCGGGGGCACGCATCCCAGCGTCCCGTCCCGGATCCAGGGGGCGTGAGCGTCCTGTCGCTGGAGGGCGAGGAGAGCCGTGAGGTCGTCAGCGACCGAGGCGATCCAGGAGGTCCGCTGCGCTCGTCGCGCCGGAGACGAGCGCTCCGACGTGCTCCTCCGTCCCTCGACCGGGTTCCAGCATCGGGACCCGTCGCAGGGACGACTCGCCGGTGTCGAACACGAGCGAGTCCCAGTTCGCGGCGACGATCTCGGAGGAGAAGCGGGCGAGGCAGGCGCCCCGGAAGTAGGCCCGCGTCCCCGAGGGAGGCTCGGTCATGGCAGTCGCGACCTCTTCGTCGGTCGTGAGGCGCTCGAGCCCGAGCTTGCGTGCCAGGCATCGATCCGGCCGCATGTCGTGGTACTGGAGGTCCATCGCTGCGAGGCGCGGGTCGGACCACTCCATGCCGTCGCGGTCGCGGTACGCCTCGTACAGTCGGTACTTCGCGACCCAGTCCAGCTGGTTCGAGAGGGTCATCGGATCGGACTCCAGGCCCGACAGAACCGCCTCCCATCGAGAGAGGACGGCGTCTCCGACCGTCTCCGGTCCGAGCGCGGCGAGACCGTGGCGCTCGGCGTACTCCCGTGCCGCGCCGTACATCTCCCACTGGAGGTCGAGGGCGGTGCGATGGGAGCCGTCTGCCATCGGTAGGGGTTCGGTCAGCGAGAGGTCCCACGACACTCGGTGCATCGCCTGGACAGGCCGGGCGAGGGTTCGTGACGCTCCGAGGGCGTCGTCCTCGATCATGGCGAGCACCAGCGAGGTGGTTCCCAGCTTCAGGAACGTCTGGACCTCGCTGAGGTTGGCGTCGCCGGTAATGACGTGCAGGCGGCGGTACCGCTGTGCGTCGGCGTGCGGCTCGTCGCGGGTGTTGATGATCGGCCGCTTCAGGGTGGTCTCGAGCCCGACCTCGACCTCGAAGAAGTCGGCGCGCTGGCTGATCTGGAAACCGT